>QHXC01000120.1 GCA_003222815.1 Acidobacteriota bacterium
TATTGATGATGTAGCGAATGAACGTGGACGGACCGGTAAGATTGCGCAAATGGAATCGGGCTGTGTCCTGAATAGCCGCAAGAACATCGTCGGCCTTTTCGGCTGTGCCTGTATCAACGAGTAACGCGCCTTCGGGGCCGACTTGAAGCGTAATGTTGCCTCCCGACCCAGCCAGCATATAGATGTTTCCCCGCACGGGCTCGATGTGAATCTTCGCATTGGTGATCTTTGGGATCGAATTTTGAGGTTGCTGGGTATAGGCGGCTCTGGTCAAACCCATGATACCGAGGAAGGTCGTGGCGGCGATTGCAAATGCCATTCGCTCGGCCATCCACAGGCCGCATCGTTTTCTGATCATCAACTGCTGCACGCTATTTGGGCGGCCCTTTCATCATTTCTTTCAATTTCAACTGATATTCCGGATACATTGTCTCCGCCCCGCCCCGGGTGGCCTCCAGTGGCAGATCCCGCTTCGTTGCAAATTCCGTCAAGTAGGGGTTCGTGCCGGGCACGTAGTGCGGGACCTGGCTTTTCGGCCGGACCTCCTCTACAACGATTGGGCAGGGATACGCAGGCAACTGCTGGTGTGGGGCTCTCCTGTAGGAAGCGTTTCGGATCAGAGGGGCTGTAAGGTAGGCGGGATCATAAGCGATTGTCGTCCATGTCAAATAGTCGCCATCCATGAACAGATATTGGGTCATCGTGGTTTCTGCACTGCGCATAATGCCATTACGCCGAACGTAATCTTCAGTCACGTGGGTTATCGTGATGATCAGCGAATCTCCTTCCCATTTTCCGGTGGAGAAGCCTTCCCAGGTATGGGGGGCATACTCGGACGGGTGCGAGCGTCCATCCATCCAGATATAGCGATCGTCTGCCGACCTCAACCAGTGCAGATGCCACGCAACGAGCCGGCCTGTAGTCGGGTCGATCATCTTGTCAATTCGCAGATACGATAGGCCGAAAGTGATCCAATCCACGCCATGCGGTCTACACTGCCACTCCGGTAGGGAAAAAGAAGAGGCGTCATGAGTATCGCCCCTCATTCGGTTTGCGTCATTGATGGGAAGCCCGGTGTAGTCGGCGATTTCCGGACCGCCCCGGCGATCCTGCGGAGCCTCGTAAGGAATCGAGAACCATTCGCCGGAAAAATCAACCTGGGCCGACACCGGAGACACAACACTGGACAGTAGTAACAGGAGACCCAAAATTCTAGATAAATTCATCCCGGAATGTATGCGCATTTTTTTGTCAAATTTCCGGTCTGGTTTGGCCACTCGCAGTAATTTAGGCTTTGCAAAATTCTTTGTCAACGGTGCTGCATTGACGGTAGCCGCAGTCGTATGGGAACATTCGATCAACACAAAAACCGGCATGATATTTAGGGAGGTTTCGCGCATGGAAAACAAGCTGAAGATCAAGGCACTGCTTCGAGTGTTGTTGACCATTGGACTTCTCATAGTCTCCGTCCCGATCTTCGCGCACCACGGTACGAATATTTCGTATGATCGATCGAAACCCGTAACTCTGAAGGGCGTTGTAACGGAATTCAGGTTCGCAAATCCCCATCCTCAGCTCTACGTGGATGTCACGGACAGCGCAGGTAAAGTCACGAACTGGGGGTGCGAAATTGCGGCCAATCCGTATCAGTTGATCCTGAGTGGCTGGACCAAACAACGGTCCATTGAGGAACTGAAGCCGGGGATCACCGTCTCGATCACTATCGCTCCGTCCAGAGCCGGTACCAATGCGGCGCTTCTCATAAAGGTCGTGAATGAAAAGGGTGAGGAATTATTGGCAACACCAGCCGGCGGCCAGCAGTAAGGCGTGGGGGACCGGCCAATGCCAATTCAGGGAGGTCGCCGAAGGCGATGTACCAACTGCGGCTGGCCGGTGGGCCCGACGCTAATCCCGACGCTAATAAGGAGTTCTGAAAATGCGAAATCGCTTAATGACTTTGATAGCGTGTCTGTCGCTGCTCACACTCCTCCCCTTCATCGCTTTAGCCCAACGCGGAGGAGCAGGCTTCGGCGGTCGCGGGAGACCGCCGGCACCGCCTTCGACCGAGCCGTTTGAGGCACATGATTTCAACGGAATCTGGTGGCGCACCGGTGGGACCCGCGAGTTCAACACCGAAAAAGGTGGGGAGCCGGAGTTGACGCCCGAAGGAAAAAAGCGATTCGAGGCCAATAAGCCTGGCTATGGACCTCGAGCGGTTCCGCCTGCCTTGGGAAATGACCCACTCGGAGACTGCAATCCGGACGGTTTAGCACGCATTCTGTTATTCAACAGACCTGTCGAATTCATTCAGCAACCCAACCGCCTCATACAGTTCTTCCAATATCACCGCGTATTACGCGAAATCTGGATGGACGGCCGCAAACTCCCAGAGCAGCCGGACATCGCGAGGTGGTACGGATATTCGGTGGGCCACTGGGAAGGGGACACATTGGTCGTCGACTCGACTGGTTTTGACGACAGGCAGTGGCTCGATAATCTAGGTTATCCCTACAGCGATCAAATGCGGCTCCAGGAGCGCTACCGGCGTACCGATCATGACACGATCGAGATGCGAATCACCGTCACCGATCCCAAGATTTATGTGAAGCCCTGGACGTCGCAGACCAAGCACTGGAAGCTGCTCAAGAATCCGAGCGAATATTCAGCTCCTGAGTGGAATGGGCTGATCGAAGAACTCTGCGCACCTGTAGATGAGGTGGATCAATTCAACAGAAGAATCAGGAATCCTGCCGGCGGAGTCATCGAAAAATAGGCTCGCGAATTAGGACACCGCCGGCAATTGCTAACGGCAGCGATTCTGAACTACACTGCATGGTGTGTAGCTTTCTCCTCCAACCTGCTCTATCGCATTTGAACTGACGGCGCGTCGTCGGCCGCAGTTTTTCCATTTACTCTCAACTCAAGGATTTTTCCATGCAGTGCGTCAGCGCGCAAGGCGTGTCTTGGAGTACAGCTACAGGTCAAATCATTATAGATAAGGTTTCAATCTCGCTCGGACGAGAAAAGACCGGGCTCGTTGGTCAAAATGGCTCGGGAAAGACTACGCTCATTCGACTGCTTGTTGGAGAATTGGAGCCGTCTTCAGGCGTCGTTGAGCGTTTTTGCAAACTCGCGTACCTCAGGCAATCGTTTGAACTCAATCCGGATGATTCTGTGGCGGAAGTGTTGGGGATCTCCGAACAGCTCTCGGCGATCGCGCTCATTGATTCGGGCGCGACTGACTCGCGGCTCTACGACGCCATCCAAAACGACTGGAGTATCGCAAATGAAGCGCGTGTCGAACTTTCCAGGTTCGGGCTTTCAGGCGTCCCGTTCGATCGTCGCATGCGTGATCTGAGTGGAGGCGAAACGACAAAGGTTCTTCTGGCGAGCCTTTTGTTGAAACAGCCCGATTTCATTGTTCTCGACGAACCCACGAACAATCTGGATCGCGACTCTCGGAATGCTCTGTACGAGTTCATTCGCAGGTGGACCGGTGGAGCGCTGATCGCCAGTCATGATCGGACGCTACTCAGTTATGTTGATCAAATTGCGGAATTGTTCGGAAGGAAACTTAGCGTATTTGGCGGCAATTTCGACAACTATGCCGGGCAGCGCAATCTGGAAGAGCACGCGGCGGCTCGGAACCTCACGGATGCAAAACAAGCCCTGTCGAAAATCACCACGACCGCTCAAAAGTCTCTGGAACGTCAGCAGCGGAGGTCGTCGAGAGGAAAGAAACATGGACGTCGTTCAGGAGAAGCGAAAATTGTCGTGAATGCCCTAAGGGGCCGGAGCCAAAAGACGACAAGCCGGCTTGTAGCCATATTTGAAAAGAAGATCGAGCAGGCGGAGCAAAACCTCGAGGAAGCTCGCCGGCGTATCCGCCCCGAGAATCGTGTGCGAATCGCTCTGAGTGAAACGGCGATACCACGAAGCAAGCTTGTTGTTCGCCTGGATGATGTTTCATTCAAATACGGCCTGGCCGATGACGAAAATGTTATCGCATCGATGTCATTCGCCATCATGGGCCGCGAACGAGTCGCGATTACGGGGCCCAACGGTTGCGGCAAGACCACACTGCTGAAGCTGATTGCGGGCGAACTCACTCCCCAGAAGGGATCGGTCGTTCGAGGAGCCGCACATGCCGCGTACCTTCCGCAAAATACGTTGGTGCTGGATAACGAGGCGACGCTCCTTTCAAACTTTCAGCGTTTCAGTGGACGGTATAACGAGAATACAGCGCGGGAGTTCCTGAGCGGCTTCTTGTTCTATGGTCTGGATCCGTTCAAACGCGCAAAGGCGCTGAGCGGTGGTGAACGGCTCCGCCTCGCCCTCGCCGGGGTCTTATGCCGGGAACATCCTCCGGATTTGCTTCTTCTCGACGAGCCGGCAAACCACCTGGATTTGAAGAGTATTGAACAGGTCGAAAGCGCACTGCACGAATTCCGGGGCACGCTGATTGTCGTCTCTCATGACGAACGTTTCCTGCTCGAAGTAGGTGTTGAACGCGAGTTGGCGATATGTGCGCAATCTTTTTGAAGGTCTCGAAAATCGTGGACCTCTCCTGTCCATCTCGGCGACCAGAATGACTAAAGCCCTTCGCGACTTTCCGAGAGAGTGTTTTATGATCCCGTTCTACGAGACAGAATCCGGACAAGCCTATTGTGGCGATGCACTGGAAGTGATGAAAGAGCTTCCGGATGAATCGCTAAACCTGATTGTGACATCGCCGCCTTTTCCGCTAACTTTTCAGAAGAAGACGCCATATACCTCCGTCAGACTTGAGCAATACGTTAATTGGTTTCTGGGATTCGCAGAGCATTTCATGCGGCTACTCAGACCCGATGGGGGCCTGGTCATCGACATCGGTTGCGTCTGGAACAAAGGCGTGCCTACGAAGAGTCTCTACCAGTACCACCTGCTCATCGCCCTCTGCGAGAAAATAGGCTTTCATTTCGCCCAAGATTTCTATTGGTACAACCCTGGTGCACTCCCGGCACCAGCGGAATGGGTGAATGTCCGAAGAATCAGAGCAAAAGCCGCAGTCGACCTCGTGTGGTGGTTGAGCAAAACCGAGTGGCCCAAAGCTGACAACCGAAAGGTCCTGCGCGAATATAGTGACGACATGCTTCGACTATTGGAGCGTGGCTATCGGAATAAAGCCCGACCGAGCGGCCACAACATCACTGCGAAATTTAAAAAAGACCACGGCGGCGCCATTCCTCCAAACATGCTTGAGTTCGGGAACAACGATTCCAACGGCGACTATCTCAAGAAGTGTCTAGCGTCGGCACTGCCCGTTCACCCAGCACGGTTTCCGAAGAATCTGCCCGAATTTTTTATCAAGATGTGCACCGATACAGGGGACGTCGTACTGGACC
>QHXC01000121.1 GCA_003222815.1 Acidobacteriota bacterium
TCCTTGCCACGACGGATCACTAACAACCCCGACGTTCCCGCCTGTCACGGCTGTTTGTAGAATAGATCCAGTATCTGGACGCCCGAGTCGGCCAAAGGCTTGGCCCCCAGTTTCAAGAGAAGATCGGACGTGCTTTTGCGAACGACTCGTGAGCTCTGATAATAGGCGTCCTTGACACCGACGGTAATCACCGCGTTCGCGATGCTCAATGGAGTCTGCCCATACTCATCAAAAACCTCTATCTTTGCACCCTTTTCGACAAGAAACTGGACCACTGAATCCACTCCCTTGTAGGCCGCTCCGTGCAGCCCGGTCCATCCGTGTTCTCCGGCCGTGTTGACATCGATCCCCAGTCCCACCAGCAGCCTGGTAATTTCGAATAGATTCTTCTTCTCCTCGTCGGTCCAGTCTCTGGCATAGGGGTTGCCTCCCCAAGTGGCCACGTGCAGAGGAGCGGTTTTTTCGTCGGTCGTGATGGAAGCATCCGCGCCTGCGGCGATCAATGCGCGCACTGTTTCGACATTCCCTAGCGAAGCAGCAAGGAACAGGGGCGTCGCGCCTTTTAAGCTGACGCCTGAAGTGGTGTTCGCACGTGAATCTTTCGCAGTCCGAGCATTCGGATTTGCTCCGTGAGCGAGAAGCGCCTTCACGGACGCTATCCTCTTCTCATCCGACGCTGCATAGTGCAAGGCCGTATACCCACTCTCATCGATCAGATTAGGATTGGCGCCTTTGTCCAAAAGAAGAACCGAAAATTCATTGTTGCCACTGGCGGCCGCCACTATTAATGCCGTCATGCGATCCTTCTTCCTGGTTTCATTCACATCTGCTCCGGCTCCCAGCAACGTGCGGCCGGACTCCACATCTCCCTGCTGTGCAGCGAAAAGCAGGGGAGTGAAATCGCCTCTCGAGCGGGCGCGAACGTCCGCTCCATGTTCGACCAACAGCTTCACTATTTCCGGGTACTTGTTGGCCACCGCCCACATCAGGGCCGTCTGGCCGCCCTTGGATTCTTTCACGTTCACGTCGGCCCCATGCTCGAGCAGTGCGCGGGCTGCGTCCACGTTGCCTTTATCTACGGCAGTCATGAGTGGGGTCTCACCCGAGACGAGGGACGCGTTCGGATCAGCTTTCGCCTCCAGGAGAAGTCTGATCATGGCAATATTGCCGCTTGAGCAGGCGACATAAAGAGCAGTGGCACCGTATTCGTTCGCCGCATGAACGTTTGCTCCCGATCGTATCAGCAGGTCCGCCACTTCCAGATCATTGCGGTCAGCCGCCAACACCAGCGCCGTTGAGCCATCGGGCTGAGCCGCATTGACATCGACGTGATTCTTCAATAGCTCCCGAACAGCCTGATGGTCTCCCTTCCGGACCGCATCGAGCAGGCGCAGATCGGCGCTCCACGCGGCGGGCACGGCAACTGTAAGGAGAATCCATAGAAGGAAAGTTGCAGATAACTTCATAGTTCGAGTTTCCCGGTGCTATCGCCGAAATTCTCAACGGGGACTCCCAGCTTGTCCAGCAACGTCAAATACAAGTTCGCCATTGGCGTGTCTTCTGGATACCTGATGTGACGGCCACCTTGGATACCGGCAACTTCGCCAGCCACCAATAGAACGGGGAGGTCTTTATAAAGGTGCATATTGCCGTCGCTCAGAGCGCTGCCGTAAACGAGCAGTGAATGGTCAAGTAAGGATCCATCGCCATCAGGCACCGACCGCATCTTTTCCAGGAAATACTGATACAACTTCGCATGGAATATATTGATCTGTAGTACCTTCGCAATTTTCGCCGTATCGCCTTGGTGATGTGTCAATGAATGATGCGGGTCGCCAAAACCCAGCTCTGGGTATGCCCGGCCGCCCATTTCGTGTCCGAGCATGAATGTGCTGACCCGCGTCATGTCGCCCTGGAAAGCCAGCACCTGCAGATCCAGCATCAGCCTGGCATAATCCGAAAACTTTTCCGGCATTCCAATCGGTTTCTGCATGCTCGGCAGTTCTTTCGAGGATTGCTGCTCCGCCACCTGGATTTGCCGCTCAACACTACGCACAGCATCGGAATATTGATCGAGTTTGGCACGATCACTCTCTCCGACAGACCTCATCAGCCGCTTCAGGTCCTGAGATACCAGATCCAGGATGCTGCGATTTTCTTTCATCCGGGCCGCCCGCTCGGTGGGGTCCGTGCTATCGCCGACTAGCCGTTCGAAGACCGCTCGGGGGCGGTTTTCCATCGGCAGGGGTGTCGTCGGAGTACTCCAGACGATGGTGTTGTAGTAAACACAGCTATAGGCGGATTCGCACGCGCCCACCACTGGTATCTCCAAACCGATTTCCAAAGATGGAAGCTGGGTGTGCTTGCCGAGTTCCCTGGCTGCAATCTGGTCCACAGAGACACCGCAATGAATGTCCGCTCCCGAAGTCATTTTCGGGTGGGTTGCCGTAAGGTAGGCGCTACATGCGCGCGGGTGATCACCAGCGATTTCGAATTCGAGTTTGCGGGCTTCGTTATTTGCCAATCCGCTGAGCAACAAAATGCAGTCTTTGAATGCGGCTAGCGGCTCCAGGATAGGTGTGATTTCGTAGCCGTTGCCGACCGCCCCCGGCGTCCATTTGTCCATGATGATCCCGTTGGGAACCGTGAAAAACGAAAGGCGCGTGGCCGTTTTAGAAGCGGTTTCAGCCGCGGAAGCGAAGGCCGGAAACATAGCGTCCAGCAGCGGCAACGCCAAGGCAGTTCCTGCCCCGCGCAGGAATGTGCGACGGGGAATTGATTTCTTAAAGATCATCATTAATTGATCGTTGCGCCCTGTCGGGCTTACATTCGCTCCGCTCATGACTTGATCGTTGCGCCCTGTCGGGCTTACATTTATTAAGGCTTCGCCCTGTCGGGCTTGCGCTTCGCTCGCTCCGCTCATGGCTGTTGAGCTCTCCTCATTTGAAATGGCACACTCTTGGCGATACCCGTGATCAACGACGACCAGCGGTAATCGCCCGGTCCCGCGTCCCGAACGATCTTGCGAATGGCCGGCATGTCAAAAGCTTCAACGCCGCGCCCCAGCGCATACGTCAGCAAGCGCTCCGTTGCCGTCGTGACGAACTGGTCTTTTTTGCTGAGCAATACGTTCCTCAGCCCGACGGGTCCATCGATTTTCGTGCCGTCTGGAAGAACTCCGGAAGAGTCGATGCCGGCCCGCCACCTGCCCAGACCGTCGAAATTCTCAAGCGCAAAGCCCAGCGGATCCATGCGTGAATGGCAGCTTGAACACACCGGACTGGCCTGGTGTCGTTCCATTCGTTGCCGCATCGTGAGGAGACTGACATCCTTATCTTCTTTGAGTGAGGGCACGTTAGGCGGGGGCGGAGGAGGTGGTGAACCCAGAAGATTTTCCAGGAGCCACTTTCCGCGTAACGTCGGCGACGTCCTGTTCGGATACGACGTGACCGTGAGGACACTGCCTTGCCCCAGAAGTCCCTTTCGCTCGTCGTTCGTCAACGTGACCCGCTGGAACTGGCTGCCATGAATACCGGAAATCCCGTAGTGCCGTGCCAACCGCTCGTTCAGAAACGTGTAGTCGGCGCGCAGCAGATCGAGAAGGCTGCGGTCCTCTCGTAGCATGCTCTCGAAGAAAAGCTCGGTCTCCCGGGCGAGCGCAACCCGGAGGTTTTCATCGAAATCGGGAAACGCCGTCGGGTCCGGCAACACCGCCTCGATATTCTTCAGGTACAACCATTGGCCCACGAAATTGGATACCAAGGTGTTGGCGCGAGAATCCGCCAGCATTCGCTTTATCTGCTGTTCCAGCACCTCAGGCTCTTTCAGCTTGCCGCGTTCGGCCAAGTTCAGAAGCTCATCATCGGGAATGCTGCTCCAGAGGAAAAACGACAATCGTGAAGCGAGCTCTGCATCACTGACGTGATAGGCAGAGCCTGGCGTAGCCTTTGCAGGATCGACTTCGATGCGGAACAGGAAACCTGGCGACACGAGAATTCTCTGAAGAGCCAGCCGGATTCCCTCTTCAAAACCCCCGTGATCCCTGGCCGATTTGTAAGGGATCATCAACGCAGTAATCTCATCCTTACTGATGGGACGGCGATAGGCACGGCGAGCCAGCGTTGTAATGATTTTCGTGGCGCACGCTTCTTCCTGGTCCTGTCTTCGTGGGCGGCACACGAAAATCTTACGGCGGCTCGGGGTATCCCCCGGACCTTTTGCAGCGTATGGGCCGGCAATGGAGACGCTACCAACACCCTCAAAGAAAGCCTGGTTGCCGGCTGTGTCCAGCACTCCTTCGGACTTCACGGTGTCCTTCAAAAATGTCGCCGCAACCAGGTGAGGACCCGCTTTCACTGGGATCCGAACTTCCAGGCCGTCGTCTGACTCCCCTTGGGCGTTTTCGGCTTCGGCCCGGCTCTGGCCGCCCACAGTAAACAACTTTATTCTGGCGCCATCCAGACGAATGTCCAGTTGGCGCCGCCCCGAGATACCTAGAATCGTCGTGGCATCCTTGCCTCTTTGCAAACGAACCTGGATAACGTACTCGGCGTCCAGTGGAAAGTGATGGCGGACGGCAATTCCGCCCCGGGAGCCGATTGGCAGATCGTCGCTTTCACGTTCACTTTGCACGGTGGCGGGAGGGATTTGATATTCCGTGGAGGTCGCGCTAAGAGAAGGATCGCCAACGGCCGATCGGCTGATCTTCCCCGCTGCCGAAAGATATCTCTCGAGCAGCATTGGTGACACAGTAAGGACATCGCCAACGTTGTCGAAGCCGTATCCGGAATCGTCGGCTGGGAGAAGTGAAGCGGAGTCGATGTCGAGTGCGATCAGATCGCGGATGGCGTTGGCATATTGGAAACGATTGAGGCGATACACGGCCGGTCTGCCGGGATTGGGTCTAGCTTCCGCAGCTTGATCGAGCGTGGTTTCGAGATAGTTTGCCAAAGAATCATAAGTGACGTTGTCGGGATGCGGAACGCCTGGCGGTGGCATTTCGCGCGTTCGAAGCTTATGCAGCACCTTTTCCCAAACCGCCGCATTACCTCCGGGATGATCCACGTCGGCCGTATCCAACTGGAGCCCTGCGGTATGAAGCCTTGCGTTGTGGCAGGTAACGCAGAACCTATTGAGCACCGCCCGCTGAGGGGATGCAGAAGGCGACGGAGATTGCACTCGAGATGCCTCCATATAGGACCCAGAGGGCAGACCTGAACCACCAACCAAGAGCAGAACCGCCATGCTAACCAGCAGTCTTCTTCCCATGCCTTCCCTATAATTGAGCTACTGTAAATTGGAAGAACAATAACTCGGTCGAGTTGAACGAACGGCCTAACCCGCTATAGAGCTGGAATGCTCCCGGTGCCCTCGGCCACCGCACGTTGACCGAGTGAGGGGAGGCTGCTCAGCAGCCTCGCCCTCGTTAACAACGATCAGAGCCGGGTCAGAACTCGAGCCGCAGCGCGAACTGGATCTGGCGCTCGCCGTGTACCGGTGCCGTCTCGGTGATGGTGCCAGCACTGCCGGCGTATTTGGATGGGTCCGAGGTATCGAACACCACATTCCCCGCGATCGGACTGTTAAAGTTCGCGTGATTGAGGATGTTGAAAGCCTCTGCCCTGAACTGCAGATTCAATCTTTCTTTCAGAGGAATCCGCTTGAACAGCGACATGTCCAAATTCCAGAACCCCGGTCCCGTAAACATGCCGCGTGACACGTTGCCGAAGGTCCCCGTCGCCGGCAGCAAGAAGGCATTGGGATCGAAATAGCGGCCGGTTTTCTTGAAGCCGTCCACTCCCAGAATCACGTCCCCCTTGAAGGCTGGGTTCAGGATGGGCACATCGGGAATGCGGGTATCGCCGTTTCCGGTTTGATTGAGGCCAACCACCGGCGTCATGGGGAAGCCGCTTTGGGCGTTGAAGATGCCATTCCATTGCCAGCCGCCGATCAGCTTGTCCACGAATCCGGTGGCGGCGCCGCCGATAGCCCGGCCGTTCCCGAACGGCAACTGGTAAGAGAAGTTGGCGTTGAACTGGTGCTTCAAGCTGTAGGACCCGATTCCCCGGCTGAGCTTCGGATTGTACGGGTTCCGGAGCGTCGCCGTGTCATTATCGGCGGAGGGACCGAGGATGGCGGAACTGATATCCATGATCTTTCCAAAGGTGTAATTGGTCTTGTAACTCAATCCGTTTCGGGAACGCTTGGTCAGAGAGATATTCGCGGCATGGTAGCTGGCCGTTCCCATATACATCCACGTATTGGTGGTGCCGACAAAGGGGTTCGGACGCGTTGCCGTGCCCACCACGGGGGCGGGGATGTATTCGGTTCCCTGCGGGACCGTGACACGGAAGCGGGCCGGACGGACTCCGCCGCTGAGGCATCCTGCGGGGTTCTGACACACCTCCGGTCGAATCGTATTATTATCCACCGAGGTCGAGAGGTGATAGGACTGGTGGCCGACATAGCCGACCTGTACCGCGAGGTCTGACGTAATCGCCCGTTCAATTTCCAGCGTCCATTGTTGGATCGTAGGAGTGTGCATGTTCGGGTCCAGACCGCCGACCGTGTAGATGGCACAAGCCGGCTCCCGCAACGGTGAATCCGCGCTGCACGTGGGCGGCGGCGCCGTTGAACCGGCTAGCGGAATGATCGAAAGCATCGGCCTGCCCGTAATCAACAGCCGCGCGTTGAAGGGCTGATTGGCATTGAGCCGGTGCGCGAGATTATCCTGGAGATCGTTGTGAATT
The DNA here is from genome assembly GCA_003222815.1 of Acidobacteriota bacterium. GTDB lineage: Bacteria > Acidobacteriota > Terriglobia > 20CM-2-55-15 > 20CM-2-55-15 > 20CM-2-55-15. The sequence continues at coordinate 6,750 of QHXC01000121.1, forward strand.
CCAAACGCGGCCCGCACCGACCAGGTTGCGTTGCCGGTCGGGTCCCAGGCCACGCCCACACGCGGCTGTAAAAGCGCTTTGGCGTAGTTCTTCACGAACGGGGAGCGCCCAATTGTCGGGTTGGTCTGCAGGATCCCGTTCGCGTCGAAAAGGTAATTGGAGGCGCGGTTGTTCACTTCATTCCACCCGTTGGTCATCTCGTCCCGCAATCCCAGACGCACCGTGAGGTTCCGTCTCAGCTTGATTTCATCCTGGAAATACACGGCGGCTTCAAGCGAAGTGAAGGTTAGTGGCTGCGGATTCACGGCCGCCAGAAACTGCACCGGCTGATCTTGGAGAAACTCCAACAAGCCGGTATAACTGGCCGTGCCCGCGTTATTCTGGGCCGAGGAAAACGCGGTTTGGCGGACCCGCATGAACCACGCGCCCATGCTCAGGCTGTGGCTCCCACGCGTGATGCGCAAGTCATCGGACCAGCTGTAGTTCCGTCGCTGATTGAAATGGAGGTTCTGGCCATTGGGCGGCACGATGGAAGTCGGAGTGTTCGTTGTCGACGCACCTCCAAAAACGAACGCGCCGGGGGCATTTCGGCCCTCGCCGGTCATCATCAGCAAGTTGCTGGGAAACGGCTCGAGGGGAAGGTTCGAATTCTGTCCCCGCGCGTGCGAAACTCCGAACATCGCCGTATTCAGGATGGTAGGGGAGAAAATGTGCGTGTTCTGCGCGCTGAGGGTATAGAGGACTCGCCGATCGTTGCCGCGGAAAATCGGGTCATCCGCCGGGTTCTGTCGTAACCCCTGCGACTCGGTGAGATTCAACGAGAAGGAATCGTTGCTGG
>QHXC01000122.1 GCA_003222815.1 Acidobacteriota bacterium
CGATTAAAGAGAATGTGGTTCTGCGGAATATGCCGCCGTGGCACATTGATCCGAATGTTGGGATTCACGAGTTCAAAAACAGCGTCGCGCTGTCGGATCAGGAAATCGCGACAATCGCGAAGTGGGTGGACTCCGGCGCGCCGAAAGGGAATCCTGACGACATGCCGCCGCCGCGCAAGTTCGATGACAACGCCAAATGGAGCATCGGTACGCCGGATCTCATCGTGGCGATGTCGAAGGATCTGGTCGTTCCGGGCAAGGCTCCCGACACGTGGAAAAACGTTGTCGCAGACCCGGGCCTCACAGAGGACCGGTACATCAAGGCGGTTGAGGTGAAACCGACCAAAGGCTTTAGAGCAATTCATCATCTGGGCGCGACGCTCATCTATCCGGACGGTGGCCAGGCATTAATCCAGGCGTACGGAATAGGAAAGAACGGCAATATTTTCGTCGAAGGGTCAGGCCGCTTGATAAATGCTGGTACGAAAGTGACTTTCAACCTGCATATCCACTCTTACGGCCAGGACACCATAACCAACGTCGCCATCGCGTTCCAATTCTATCCGAAGGGATACGTGCCGAAATATATCGCCACCACCGAAATGATGGGTGACGACGCAGAGCTCGATTTGCCGCCGAACACGGATAACGTCCGGACCGATACCTACATGACGCTGATGAAGCCCACGCGCATACTGTCTTTCCAGCCCCACATGCACACTCGAGGCAAGGCGATGTGCCTGGAGGTGATCTACCCTGGTGGCGGAAAACGGCCAGGGAGCAAAGTTGAAACGTTGAGCTGCGTGCCTCATTACAAGTTCAACTGGATGATCGTTTATGAGTACGCACCGAACGTGCAGCCGCTCCTGCCGGCCGGCTCCGTCCTGCACTTTATCAGTTGGCACAACAATACCGCGACGAACAAGCTGAATCCTGATCCGGACACCTGGGTCGGCTTTGGGCAGCGCTCGATCGACGACATGAGTCACGCCTGGATCACCTACTACACTCTGTCCGATGAAGACTTCAAGCAGCAGGTGGCAGAGCGGAAGGGCAACCTGTCCGCTAAAGTGGGGCAGTAAGAGCGCAAGGCTAATCGATGTTATGCGTTTACGTTTGATCTTCTTTTTGGCAGGTGCGGTCTTGCTGGCCGCGCCTGGCCGGTCGACTGCTCAGATCCCGTATCAGGGTCAATATAACCGTGGACAGGACGTGGTTCCAGTTTACGAGGGTTGGAGACCCAACCCGGACGGCACGTTCACCCTGTATTTCGGCTATTTCAACCGCAACTATCAAGAAGAACTCGATATTCCCATCGGGCCCGAGAACGGTATCGATCCCGGTAATGATCGCGGTCAGCCGACGCATTTTTATCCTCGCCGGAACTTGTATGTGTTCAAAGTAGTCGTACCGAAGGACTGGGGCTTGGAACGAAAAGTTGTATGGACTCTGAGTATCCGCGGCAAGACGAACACCGCGAAGGGGTGGCTCCAGCCGGACTGGGAAATCAATGATGAAGTCATGATGGAGAATGCCGTTGCCGCTAACGATCCGGAGAACGAACCGCCACTGATCTCGGGCGCCGGTCCGCAAACAATGAACCTGCCGAACACTGTTACGTTGACGGCAACAGCGCAAGACGATGGGCGTCCCAAACCTCGAGCGCAGCGGAATTCTGACGAAGGAGATAGCCCGCCTCACGGATTGTCTGTTCGATGGATCCAGTACCGCGGTCCGGGGCCGGTGACTTTTGGTCCGGAGAGCCACGCCTCTGGTTCCGGAAAACCACTGACGTCGACGACGACAGCGAGCTTCCAAGTTCCGGGTATCTACGTCCTGCGTGCGATTGCCAGCGACGGCGCACTTGAAGCTTTCCACGATATTACGGTCACTGTGAAATAGAACAGCGACGATCCGTACACACCGCAGCCGCCGCTGATTGCGGGGATCCCGCGGATGGCCCGCATTCGCAGAATTGGACGGATTGGCGGCTAGACTTTGAAGTATCCCTGTGCGACAAACGTTGTCCATTGACCGCCGGCAAACATCTCTGGATCGCACGGCTGGACCTCTTTTCGCCACCTGTATCGTCATAGCGAACGTGATCGGAGCCGGCATTTTCACCACGCCCGGTTTTCTGGCGCGCGATCTCGGGAGCCCGTTTGCTCTGCTCTCGATCTGGTTGATCGGCGCCATGCTCGCACTCGCCGGCGCCCTCTCCTACAGTGAGCTGGGCGCGGCGTTTCCGGAAGCGGGCGGAGAGTATGTCTATCTTCGTGAAGCGTTCGGCTCCTTGTGGGGATACCTCAGCGGGTGGACTAGTTTTTTTGCTGGTTTTTCCGCTGCGATCGCGGCGGCGGCGATCGGGTTTGCCGCGTATTTAAGTTACTTCGTTCCTGGTCTGGCACCAGGGAATTTGCTGTGGTCCGGTCAAATCGGTCCGCTTCCGCTTCGCTTCAGCGCCGGGCAAATCGTGGCTCTCTTTGCGCTATGGGCGCTTTCGTTCGCCCACATCACGGGAAGGAGCCGCAGCGGCCAGTTGCACGTTCTGCTGACGGCCGGGAAGGTCCTCTCCATCACGGCGCTCATCGTCCTGGGCCTGTGGCTTGGCCGCGGCCAGTGGGGGAATTTTCAATCCGGGTCTGAAGGGATCCTGCCGCCGGGAGTCTTCCGAAATGGAGCGGTCTCGTTGATTTTTGTCCTTTACTCATTCAGTGGGTGGAACGCTGCAGCCTACATTGCCGGGGAGGTCCGGCGCCCGAACCGCGTGATCCCCCTGTCCCTGCTTGCGGGCACCGGAATCGTGACGGTCCTCTATCTGGGTCTCAACATTCTGTTCGTCTATGGCCTGGGGATCAACGGTATGAGTGGCGTCCTGCAGGTAGGGGAAAAAGCGTCCCTCGCCCTGTTCGGACCGAAGGCTGCTGGAGTCGTGTCTGCCATGATGGCCCTGTCCATTCTGGCCTCGGCCAGCGCGATGATCGTTGCCGGTCCCCGGGTCGGTTTTGATCCTCACGGGCACATTTGAAGCATTGCTCGTCTACTCCGGATTCGTCCTTGTCTTTTTCTCAGCGATGGCGGTCGCGGCTTTGATCGTGCTTCGCGTGCGACGGCCGGAACTCGAGCGGCCTTTCCGGGTACCCCTCTACCCGTTCACGCCAGCCATCTTCATCGGCTTTTCTTTTTGGATCCTGACTTACACGCTTTGGGGCCGTCCGAAGGAGTCGTCACTCGGCATTGTCACGGTGTTGCTTGGACTGCCTCTGTACTTCTATTGGCGGCGACGAGCTGGTCTCTAGGTGAATGAAAGAATCATCTACTGCCAACTGGCTTGACCGTCATGATTTTTAGCTCCATGGGATAGGTGTGATCATTGACGATTCCTTCGATCAAGACTGGAGCGTCAGAGGGAACCGGAGGAGCATTCGCAGCGGTGACCAGGAGAAACTTGTCTTTACCCGCCAGAAAGAATCTCTTGCCGCCCTGCTCCTGGAGACGGCCTTTAGCGCTAATCTGGAATTGCGCGATTCCTACCTCCAGCGGCTTCAGAAGATCCCGAAACTCCTGCGGGTGAAAAGCAGATCCGGGTTTGTAGGAGACCATGATCGCTTCGCTGGACCTGCTGATCGTCACTTTGTCGACGCTGGCCAGGCGTCTGAAATTGATCTCGGAGACCGCTGCACAGACGCCGCAGGAAATTCCCGTGGTTTTCATCGCAACCTTCTCGACCTGAGTGAATGCCGGCATGACGGACGCCAGCATCAGTGCGGAAAGTTGCAACATCTGTTTCTGCAGTTTCATCTCTCTTCCTTTCGTTTATTAGAAGACATCCTTTACCGGTACCGAATCGATATCACGATCCAACCGCCGATGACCATGGCGTTCAACACCAGGCTGACGGCAAGAATCGTTTTGATCCCCCAGGTGCGCAAAAAAGGCGGGCGACGGCGGACCACCCAGACCTGGTAGACGAGCGACACAACAGCCACCGTGAAGAAAAGGGGCTGCAGGCGCTCGAGCCAAAACAGGCACCCGGCGCTCAGCAAGGAAAATAAACCAAGTCCTGCCAGGACTTGCGGCAGCACTCATCAGCTCGGCGTCAACAGGGCGGCAATAATGGACAACATGCCAGCCCGCTTGGGGTCCGCTTCCATGTCAATTATCTCGGACGCACTATACGAACCGGCATTCGGCAAAGTCAAGATGATGCGTTTCTCTGGGGAAAACGCCGGTTGACCCGGATGTGGTGCTTTTTTGGGGACGTCCCGGCCGAATCATGCTTCTGCAGGAAACAGCGATCCGTGCCGGTGTCGGGTCCCAGACTAACGTTCTGGCGCGCCCGAAAATTGTCGGAGTATCACGAGGAGCCGCGGCGGACGCTCACGAGTGAATAGAGCTCGTACTTCCCAAAGAAATTCTGCTTCAAGGCGGGCATAGAGCGCGTCATCCGTGTAATCCGCGGTATTCTTGATTTGAGGTGCGGCTGGGATTACAGTTCTATGCGGTCGAGGCCGCGTCCCTGCTGCCGGCGGGCACGGTGCTGCATATGATCGGTATCCATGACAACACCGCCGCGAATCCGCACAATCCCGACCCCATTGTATGGGCGGGGTTCGGAGAGCGGAGCGTCGATGACATGCTCCAGGTCTGGCTCGACGTTGTTTACCTCGACGACGCAGAATTTAACCGGCTCGTCGAAGAGCCAAAGGCGAAGACGAGCCATGCAAAATGAACGGCCCACCGCACTGACGCGGCGCAGCCTGTTGAAACTGGCAGGAGGCGCCGCGGCTTCCGCGATGTTGCCAATCCGCCTGGGATTGGCTGCAGATACCAGTTTCGTCATGACCCAGCTCAGCGCCTACATGAGCGACGCTGGGAATCGGACGCTTCCCGGCGAGGTGATCGAAAAGGCCAAGCATCACATCGTGGATACGTTCGCAGCGATGATTTCAGGCGCCGAACTGCCTCCCGGGCGCGCAGCGATCCAGTTCGCCCGTGCCTATGGTGGCGACAAGGTTGCGACGGTCGCTGCCTCGAAAGTCCTCTGCGGCCCGATGGAAGCGGCGCTCGCCAATGGTGTGCTGGCTCACGCCGACGAAACCGACGACTCGTGGCCAGGAGGATGGCATCCAGGCTGTAATGTCGTACCGGCCGCGCTGGCCCTGGGCGAGCGGTTTGGGATCAGCGGCACGCGGTTCCTCCGCGCTGTAGCGCTTGGCTACGACGTCGGGGCGCGCGTTCTCATGACTCTGCGTCCCGGCCTGGCGGAAACCCATAAGAGCACGCACAGCATCGCCGGAGTATTCGGCGCTGCCGCAGCCGCCGGCTGCGCGGCAAATCTGAATGCCCAGCAGATGCGGTGGCTTCTCGATTACACGGCCCAGCAGTCTTCCGGTGTCGCCGGCTGGTATCGCGACACCGACCATATCGAGAAGGGCTTCGTTTTCGGCGGAATGCCGGCGCGGAGCGGCGTCACTTCCGCTTTGCTCGTGCAGTCCGGTTGGACCGGCATCGACGATATTCTGTCGGGCGACGATAATTTCCTGATGGCCAACATGCCGCATGGCAATGCGGCCCAAATCATCGACAAGCTTGGCGAGCGCTACGAGATCACCCAGACGAACATCAAGAAATGGACCGTAGGTTCCCCCATCCAGGCGCCGCTGGACGCTTTAGAGATCATGCTCAAACGGCGGCCCTTTGAGGCGGAGCAAGTACGAGAGGTGGCTGTGCGGATGAACCCCGGGAATGTTACGGACAACCGCGAAATGCCGGACATCTGCATCCAGCACATGATCGCCGTGATGTTGCTGGACAAAACCGTCACGTTTCGGTCCGCTCACGACAAGCCGCGTATGAAAGATCCATCGGTCCTGCGTCACCGTGCCAAGGTACGGCTCGAACCGGAAGCCGGCAGCGGTCGCGGTAACGCGGCGCGCCAGCCGCTCGTTGTGGTCACGCTTGCCGATGGAACGCACCTGAGCGAGGACGTCACGGCCGTGCTCGGCACCGTCAACAATCCGATGACCCGGGACCAGGTTGTGACGAAATGCCGCGACCTGATGGCGCCCGTTCTCGGCGCGGCTGCTACGGCCAAACTCATCGGCGCCACTCTCGATCTGGAGAACCTCAAAAACGTACGCGAACTGCGACCGCTGCTGCAACGCGCGTGAAGGTGAAAGACCTGTGCGGCCCTTTCGCGTAATTCGCGCAATTCGCGGCTCAGATTTTGGTTGCGGCTATGCCGCGCTGTGAAGCTTTGAATGAATTGACAGATAGGGAAAAAGAACTTCGGATGAGAATTGAGAATTGATTAGTGATTATTGATTAATGCCCTTGAAAAATCTTAGATTTGGCCAAGCGCATTAATCATTAACCACTAATCAATTCTCAATTCTCATCCGGAACGTTTTTTGATTGTTTCACAGCTTCTCTGAACGCCCGCTTTTCCTGGAATCAAGAAAATACGGTCGGTGTCAGTCATAAGACCGCCCGTTATAGTGCCTAGTCATAATACGCCGGCGCCTTCTTGAGTTTGGCGTTGGCCGAGAGGTCGTGCTCGATCCAAAGCTGGGCGCCGGTCTTCTTCAGGAAAGCATCGACCGCCGCTCTGGAGGCGGCAGTTTGCTCCACGTTGAATTCTCGCGTCGGGAGCAGGTGTGGCTTACGCTCTTCCGGATAATGATAGAGGTCTCCACTCAAGACAACGGCTCCCGTCTTGGCCAGTTTCAAAAACAACACCTGGTGGCCTGGAGTGTGTCCCGGAGCGGACTTGATGACAACTGTCCCATCGCCGAACACGTCGTATTCGTCCTTGTCGACGATAACGGTCTTACTGTTCTTCAGCGCGCTGAAGTTGGCCGTGGCGGTCCGAGCAGGAGGCGGATCGGAGAACATGATATCCCGTTCGGCCTTTCGCACCAGCCACGTGGAGCCCGCGAAAGCGTTGGCATTCGCAACGTGGTCGGAATGGTAGTGCGAAAGGGCGAGATAGGTGATGTTGCCAGGACCATAACCAGCAGCTCTCAATTGAGGCAAGAGCGGTGTGGAGGATGTAGCGATTCCGGCCGACACCGTGCCGCTGCCGGGCTTGAAATCCGTGTCGGGGATTATCCCTGCGTCCCAAATCATGGTTCCTCTAGGGTGCGCTACCAGAAAGCAGGGGACCGACATGTCGAATTGGGCGACTTCCTCTTTCTTCAGCGAGTAGGCATCGGCGTTCATAAAATGCAACGTGCCGCAATCGAACACAAACAACCGCAGAGATTGTGGGGTCTTGACCTTCGGTTGCTGTGGCGCAGCCAAAAGCGCACTGGCTGCGATCGCCATCACAACCTGGATTGGAAACCATTTCGAATGGACTCTATAATTCGCCATCATCGCCTCCGGGCATTAACTTTGGCGCCAATAATATCAGAGAGGATAGGATGCGTTTAAACGATTGGACCCTGGCGTACATGCTCGATAGCAGGCAGCACGTGCTGATCGCGGCAGGCATGACGCTGACGGACTTCGCGTTGCCGAACTAGCGTGAGAAAATCCGTATCACCAAGGAGACACTATGGCCCTGCTGGTGAAGCTGCTTATAGCGATATTGGTTGCGCAAACGCCTCCCTCTGTCCGGCTGTACATCTTCGATTGCGGAACTCTGAAAAGCGGCAATCCTGACGTGCTGCTCCAGCGGGGAGTCACAACGACGGACATGTCAGTCACCGCCTATCTCATCGTGCACCCTCGAGGAACGCTCCTTTGGGAGACGGGAGTCATCCCGGACGATCTCATTCAACCGGCTGGAACTACCGAGGCTCGGGCAACGGCCCACAAGAGACTGCAGAGCCAGTTGGCGGAAATCGGCTACAAGCCTTCCGACATCACAATTGAAAAAGTCGCCGCTGTACTACGAGTAGACGGGCATGAAAAAAGCACCAGATGTCGGCCGGCGGCATCTGGAAACTCGATGGGAAGAGAACATGCCTGTCTTCGTATTTGATAAAGAGCCTAAAGCACGTCGAAGTACACCCGTTCTGACCGGCATCTAGAACTCGCAGTCGCCGCGAGCCGCTCAATTATGAGTTATGCACACTCTCACCAGGCGAGAATCGCTAATCCGAGAACTGGTTTGTTAAGATGGGAAGTGTGAGTAGCCTGGAGGTCGTCCATGGATACAAAGCAACAGATATTGAAAGCCATCGAAGAGTTGCCCTGATAACGCGAACGTCGAAGATGCTCTAGAGCGGCTCTACCTGCTCTACAAAA
>QHXC01000123.1 GCA_003222815.1 Acidobacteriota bacterium
TGGAACGTTCCACTACATCTTTCGTCATAAGTTCCTGACGATCTCCATAGATCCCAGGAAAGCAGAAGCGGAAGGAATTTCCATCAAGCTGTGGGATTTCCTTTTCTACGCATCCTTTGGATTTGTCGTAACATCATCGGTAGCTATCGCGGGCGTGCTTCTGGTTTTCTGCTATCTTATCGTACCGTCGGTGGCCGCCATGTTATATGCCGACACGATCGGACGCCGGCTTGCGATTGGTTGGACGATGGGAACTGTGGTATCGGCATTGGGGGTCTATCTGTCATTGAAACTCGATCTGCCAACCGGCGCGACGATCGTCTGCACATTCGGACTCGTGCTGATCATTATGGCTGCCGTGCGTCCCTTGGTGCAGCGGAAAATTCCGGCTGACCTTCACCAGTTTGATTATGCCGATCGAGCTCACGGACGTTCCTGAAGCGGACAATTGCACATTCGCTCTTATCGATATTCGCTACAGCAGAAACGTACAACAACATCAACTACCAACTGAGGACACATGAAGGCAGACCGCATTTCAAAAGGACCCGTATCGGTCTTGATCGGAACACGCAAAGGCGCATACATACTTCGCGGCGATAAATCACGGCGGACGTGGAAACTTTCGGACATCATGTTTTTGGGACAGATCATTCATCATCTCGTGGTTGATCCCAGAGACGGCAAGACCATCCTGGCGGCCGCACGCACCGGGCACCTGGGCCCCACCATGTACCGCTCTACAGACTTCGGCAAAACGTGGAAAGAATCTGAACGGCCTCCTGCTTTTCCGAAAGTGCCCGAAGGTCAGACCGGGTTGGTTCTGAATCACGTGTTCTGGCTCACGCCTGGCCACGCCAGCCAGCCCGGAGTTTGGTATGCCGGGTCATCCCCGCAGGGCCTGTTCCGAACGGAAGACGGCGGCCGCACCTGGGAAGGTGTTGCGGGTTTCAATGAGCATCCCATGCGGAACACGTGGTGCGGCGGTGACAAGGATGGCACTCCGGATGGCCCCAAAATGCACTCGATCAACATCGACCCGCGCAATCCGAAGCACATGTATATCGGCATGTCCAGCGGCGGCGTATTCGAAACTACGGATGGCGGCTCGGACTGGAAACCGCTGAACAAGGGCTGCGCGGCGGACTTTCTGCCGGTCCCGGATCCGGAGTTTGGGCACGACCCTCACTCGGTTTCCCTGCACCCGCTGATGCCGGATCGGCTCTATCAACAGAACCATTGCGGCATTTATCGGATGGAGCGGCCGGAAGGCGCGTGGATCCGCATCGGAAACAACATGCCTAAGAAAGTCGGCGACATCGGCTTTCCCATCGTTCTGCATCCGCGCGATCCGGATACCGTATGGGTCTTTCCGATGGACGGCACCGGCGTCTGGCCCCGTACGAGCCCGGAAGGCAAGCCGGCGGGCTACGTCACACGCAATGCAGGAAAGACTTGGAAGCGGCTCGATACCGGATTGCCGAAACCGGCCTGGTTCACCGTGAAACGTCAAGCAATGGCTTCAGATCGTCATGATCCTGTGGGACTCTATTTGGGGACAACGAGCGGAGAGCTTTGGGCCAGCCGCAACGAAGGTGCAAAATGGACGTGTCTGGCGAACCACCTGCCGGAAATCTATTCAGTCGAAGTGACGTAGCCGAGGACAATACCCAACAAATGAAGGTGCATGTACCCACGCCCCTGCGCTCATACACTGCGCGTGAGGCCGTAATCGAAGCAAACGGATCGACGCTCGGAGAGCTTCTCGCCGATATCGACCGCCGCTATCCGGGCTTCCGATTCCGAATCATCGACGAGCAGGACGGCATCCGCGAGCACATCAAGATTTTCTTGAACGAAGATCCATCGGTAGACCTGAGCGCGCCCATTGGCTCGAACGACGTCATTCACATCATCTGCGCCCTCAGCGGAGGATCGATCGGTTGGATCTTAAATCAAGACTTCACTTTGTATAGTATAAAAATATGATGAATAAATTTTTACTGACTGCATTAGTTGCGCTGTCCGTTCCCGTATATGCTGCGCCTTGCACCACCGCAACGCCGGCCTGTACCGAATGGTTGAGCCTCGGGAAGGGCCAATCGCGCTCGCTTATCTACCGCACGTATGCTTTGAACGCAAAGAACGAGAAGATCACACGCGCGCTCATCGTGGTTCATGGGGCGGGACGGGACGCGGATAACTATTTTCGAACCGCGGTTGCGGCGACATTCCTTGCCGGAGCTCTCGATGACACGATCGTTATCTCTCCTCGTTTTGCGTCCAATGACAGCTCCGGCTGCCGTGACACCCTGGCCACAAATGAGGTCAATTGGAGCTGCACCGGGGATAGCTGGCGGTCCGGCGGCACCGCCTCGAACGATGAGCGGCTAACGTCCTACGATTTCGCGGACGAACTTCTCGGCAGTCTTGTCCGGAAAGACGTTTTTCCGAATCTGAGAGCTATTGTTGTCGCTGGCCATTCCGCCGGAGGCCAATTCGTGACGCGCTACGAGATGGCGAACCGGGTTCACGACAAGCTCGGAATTCCTGTGACGTATGTCGTCGCAAACCCATCCAGCTACGCCTACCTGGATCCGGAACGTCCAGTCGCTGACATTAACAACGAGTGGCGGCCCTTCGGCGACGCCCGCAACTGCACTACGTACGATAACTGGCCCTATGGCCTCAAGAAACGCTCCGGCTATTCGGCCCCTTCTACGGATGACCAACTCAAGAAGCAACTCGTCGCTCGCCCCGTAACATATTTGCTGGGTGAACTCGACGTCTTGCCGATTGCAGGCTTCGATTCTTCATGTCCGGCCATGGCGCAGGGTCCCAATCGTCTGGCTCGCGGCCAGGCCTTTGTCGGCTACGTTAACAAGAAGTACGGCGCTCAGCACAAAGTAACCGTCGTCCCACTCTGTGGCCACAACGCGCGCTGCATGTTCACAGCGGACCCTTCGCTGCCGGTGCTGTTTCCGAAACCCTGACGTGCGTCTGCAAACCAGCCGCCCGTGACCTCACTCACCGCCTGCTACATCCCCGCGCGACGCGCGTGAGTCCGATGCTCGCCGCATCTGGTGTGAGCGCGTAGTCGCGGGCTTTAGCCCGCGTCCTATTCACGACAAGATGATTCTTGCTTGAGCATGGGAACGCGGGCTAAAGCCCGCGACTACGTGCTTCTCGTAGACGGTCCAAAGACGATAAGAAATCCAGACTAGTTGAGCGGCGAGGGGTTCGAAGAAGTACCAAAGTCCCATCGTGCGGAATCACCTTAACGCCGATCGCTCAGGTGCCGCCTTTTGGCTGGGTATTCGGATGCCACCTAGATGCGGTCGACTTGCATCGGGGGAAACTTTCCCACGAAACGGAAACTTTCCCCGAAACCCGACACGGGGCCATGCGAAAAGTTAGTGATAAACAAGAGGACAGGCTTATGGAACATTCCTTGCAATATCTGACCAACGACTGAGACCCACAGGCCCTTTCTCTGAAATCCGAAGTTGCGCTCGCACGGAGCTGTTGTGATGTCTTCTGGGGGAGTCGGAAGCAAAACGATGAGCGGGATCAAACAAAGTCAAGCGAGAGGCTCAACCAAAAAAATTCCTGGCCGCCGGGCCGCTGAAGAGCCGTGCAACGCGCGGGAACGTCCGGGAACGGTGGCGGCCGCCAGAACGGTCGCGTTGCCCTTCGCTTTCGCCTTATTTCTGTCCTGTGCGTTCGCGCAGGAATCACCAAAGCATCCCGAAGAGGACCATAGCCTCACTTTTGGGGGGGAGACGGATTTCACTTCGGGTTACGTGTGGCGCGGCCTTCTGGTCGACGACGGGCCCCTCATGCAGCCGTCGGCATGGATTTCCAAGTCTGGATTTACATTTGCCGCCTGGACCAGTCACCCCCTAAGCAAGACATCCGAGACGACGCATCTGAATGCGAGCACTTTGACGCTGACCTACGGCCGAGATTGGAAGAAGCTCACAATCGAACCTTCCGTCGAAAGCTATTTCAGCCGGCGGACGCAGGACAGCAACGATCCCAATACGATGGAAGGCTCCTTGAAACTGTCTTATCCCGCGGGCCCGCTACGCGTATTCACCAGCCATGCGTTTGACGTTTTGGCTTATCGAGGTGCGTACTTCGGAGAGGCGGGATTGGGCTATGAGAGGCATGTCACGAAAAATACCGAGCTGTCCATTTCTCTGCGCTCGGGATGGGCTTCGTCGAAATTCAACGATATCTATATCGGTCTCAGCAAGAGAACTTTCAATTTCATCGGAGCCGAAGGATCGGTCAGTTACTATTTGAGGCCTTACCTGTATTTCCGGCCGCATTTTGAGTTCAGCAACATCGTCGACCGGCGACTCCGGGAGTATTTGGAGTCGCCCACCATCAACAGTTTTGGACTAGCCATGGGAGTCGAGTTCTGAACACTCACTCAAGAGCAGCTATGAAATCATCTATGGAATCTCCTTTGCTACTTACAGATATTGAGGTCCTCCATGCGATCTTCGAAACGCAGGCGGACCAGCGGCCGGAGGCCGTGGCCGTGGTCTTTGGCCGAGAACGGGCGACGTACGCCGAGCTCGAGAGCCGCGCGAACCGGCTCGCCCGCCATTTGCGCGGACGGGGCGTTGGACGCAGGTCGGTTGTCGCAATGATGCTCCCGCGGGCGATAGAGGCGTACAGCACACTCCTCGGGATCCTGAAGACGGGAGCCGCCTACGTGCCGATTGATCCCGAATACCCCGCGGACCGCGTGGCATACATCCTCGAGGACTCGGACGCCGAGGCGCTCGTGACGACGGCGGACCTGGCCAGCCGTCACCGCGCGTTTGGCGGCGCGGTGGTCCGCGTCGATGCCGACCGCGACGCGATCGCCGCCGAGAGCCCGGCGCGCCTCCGCTGCGACGAAGCCGGCGTGGGCGGACGGGACCTTTGCT
>QHXC01000124.1 GCA_003222815.1 Acidobacteriota bacterium
GTCACGTTGCCTTCAATCCCAGCCTGGGCGTCTTTCTTTCGGTCTGTTATCGGCCTGAATTCTGTGCTATAGCAATTCCATGGACCTGAAGAGAGATATTAAGCCGATTACATACCTGAAAAACCGGACAACCGACGTCGTCGCACAAGTGTCTGAGGGACGCACGATCGTAATCACGCAAAACGGCGAAGCCAAGATGGTCGTCATGGGAGTTGAAGAATACGACCGGCTGCATCGGGGACTCGCGCTACTGAAGATGGTTGCGCAGTCGGAAGCCGACGTGCGGGCGGGCCGTCTTGTATCACAGGGCAAGGTGTTCCGGGAACTCGAAGAGATCATCGAGGACGCTAAGCGGGAACAAGCAGGAAAGAAATCCCCCAAGACAACAAAGCGCATTGAAGGTTCAGTGGACCGAGGCCGCAAGGCTCGACGTTAGAAACATCTTTCGATACATCGCACGCGATTCTCCGGTATCGGCGGTACGAGTGCTGCGAAAGCTCCGGAATCGCGCGGCGACGCTATCCAGTCATGCGAGGCGCGGCCGAGTCGTGCCGGAGCTGGCGGAACTGGGAGAAAGCAGCTATCGCGAACTTGTCGTGGATCCGTACCGGCTTATCTACCGCATCGAACGCACCGTAGTTCGCGTGCACGTCGTCATTGATGGCCGGCGCGATGTGCGCCAGGTCCTCTCAGAGCGCTCGTCGAGGCCGGAAGAGCAATCGTGACTTTCCTGAATGCCGGTTTGATTCCCGCGGTTCCAGCACAAGTGAGGTATACTCTCGAAAGTGATGTGGCGCCGAGTCGCAGCATTGGTTATCGTCCTGGCCCTTCCGTCCAGCGGTCTATGGATCGCCCGCTCTTGCGATCAAACGGCGCTTGATGAAACCAATATGCCGGAAACGTGTGCGAACGGTATGTGCCCCATGCATCATGACGCCGGCAAATTTTGTCCCAGCCAGAATCAACACCAGCAGGACAAACCTTCCACATGCCAGATGTCCAGTTGCACGCACACACAGATTGTGGCTACCGCAACCGGACCGGCGGTCATGAAGGAAACCGCGTCGCTGGTGGTGACGATCGCGTCGAGACCCTTTGTTTTGCCGGCCACGCACAGACTCCACAGCACCATCCTCGAATTCCCGACTCCGCCTCCGAGAGGAATCTAACAGCTAAACTCCCCTTCTTCTGTACCGGCGGTCTATGACCACCGATGACTTCACACGCCTGAAACCTCGCCGGCGCTCACGGTTCAGAAGACCTAGCACGAAGTAACCTGGATTCGAGGAGGACTAATGCCATGAGGAAATGTTTCTTATTTGTCATTGGTGTTTCTTGCATATTTTCGAGCGTTAGCCGTTCCCTCTACGCCCAGAGTGAGGGAGTGATTCATGGCGTTGTCACGGCAAAGGCCGACGGTTCCATGTTACCCGACACAGCAATCCGGTTGGAGAGCAGCTCTTTGGCAGAGCCTCTTCGAACCACAACCGGTCAAGACGGGCATTTTACGTTTCAGCGGCTCATTCCGGGGCAATATACGCTCGTGGCCTCCCACAGCGATTTTCAGGACGAGAGGATTCAATTCACACTCAAGCCGCGCGAAATCCAGAATATCTCCTTAGAACTCTCCCTTCGCGGCATCGTGCAATCGATCGAGGTGCGGGAGAACCCACAATCAGTCGCTGACACTTATTCGCCCAGTTCCACGACTCTGCAGAAAGAAGCGGTGGAGGAGCTTCCATTGGGCCAAAGAAACAATCTGCCGGACATGATCGTTATGGCCGCGCCGGGCATGATCCGCAGCCATGACGATTTTGTCCACGTGCGCGGGCATGAGATCGCCCTGAACACTTTCATCAACGGTGTCTCCTTTTGGGAGAATCCGCATTCCGTCCTTTCAGCAGGCTTGAGCCCGGACATTATTCAATCGGTAAATGTCATGACCGGAGACTTTCCCGCCGAATATGGGAATCGCTTTGGCGGAGTCGTGGACATCGTTACCAAGTCCGGTCTCTCCATGAACAACGAAGGATCGTTGACACTCGGGGCAGGAACGGCGCTGCGTCACAACGCGGCAATCGAATATGGCGGCCACACCGAAAAGGCAGGCTATTACCTTTACAGCTCCGCCTTCGAATCAGCCCGCTTTCTCAGCCCGAACGACCCACGCTCCATTCACGATACGGGCCGCGGAACCCATCATTTTCTGCAGTTGGATTTTACTGTGAACCCAACCAATTCTGTGAAGGTCGTCCTGATGGGTAATGGAACGAACTTTCAGATACCGAAGACGAGTCTGGACGATCAGCTTCGCCCGAACGATAATGCCTCCGAGCGCACACGCGCGCAAAGCGCGGTCCTCAGTTGGAACCACACAGTTTCAAACGATATGCAGATCACCACCTCCCTGTATCAGCGGTGGTCTCATATGATTCTCACGCCCTCGAATGACCCTTTGGCCGCCGTAGCAAGCAACGAGCGAACGCTGTGGACGTCGGGCCTGAAGAGCGATCTGACGCGATTCTTCGGACGCCACACGCTGAAAGTCGGATTGGATCTTGTATTACTGAAGCCCGATGAAAAGCTCCTTTGGGATGGCCAGGGCTCTGACAATTTTTCCAGGCTTTTGGGATTGGCCGAAGCAGATCTGCGGGGACCGATCGCATTTGCCGGGCGAAAAACCGGAGGACAGGCCAGCGCCTACGTGCAGGACAGCGTGCGACTGAGCCGAGGTTTGACCGCAAACGTCGGGCTACGCTTTGACCGCTATAGCCTTGACAGGTCCGATCCCGGCTCTCATTTCAGTCCCCGGCTGAATCTGGCTTATCGTTTTGCGGGAACCGGAACGGTATTACACGCATCCTACAATCACTTCTTTGCTCCGCCGGCCGTGGAAAACGTGTTGATTGCGAGCGCCGGTTTGACGCGATATCTTCAGGACTTCTTTGAGCCGCTGTCACCGCTGCAACCTATCACTGAAAATCAATTCGAAGTGGGTATCACTCATCCTGTCACACAACGGTTGCGCGCGGGGCTGACTGGTTACTATCGCGAGAGTAATAACCCCGTACATACCGTTGTCTTCCCGGATTCACGAATTTATGCCTATGCCAATTTTGATAAGGGGAAAGCCTACGGAATGGAGATCAAGACTGACGTGCAGCTCATCGACCGGCTTGGCCTTTCCGCTTATCTGAACTATGCGCTCAGCCGAGTCTACTTGTGGAACCCCGTAACGGCGGGTTTTGTGGAAGAAACCCATCACGTGGAGGAGGCGGGAAGGTTTCTGGCTCCAATGGACCAGACCCATACGCTGAACGCCGGATTCACGTACCATCACCGAAAGAGCGGCTTGTGGGGCAGGATGACGTTCGAATATGGCAGTGGGACTCCGACAGAGGCGGAAGCCGACGAAGGTATGGCGATGGCACAACCACTTCGAGTGCCAGGACATTTCACGCAAAACCTGACGATCGGCATGGACCTGCCTCGTCGCCAGGAGCGGCGTCGGGCCGGCTTGCAGTTCAATGTGGAAAACCTGACCAATAACGTTTACAAGGTCTCACAGGAAAGCGTCTTCTCTCCCGGAGAGTACTTCAACCCGCGTTTCTTCTCCGGCTCGATGAAGATTCACTTTTGAATTACAACGGAGGATGAAATCGATAAATGACTACTTCCCGCGCACTCTGATGTTCCTATAAAAGAAGCGGATCAGATCCGTTAACGCGATCTAATCGGACGGTGTGAGCGTATAAACTTCTTTCTTTCCTGACTGACGGTATCGATACCACGCACGCCGGATATCTTCTCCAATTACGAACAGACATGGAGTCATGAACAGTACGTGGAGCGTTGAGCTGACCATCCCTCCAATGCTCGGGGCGGCAATGGGCTTCATAATCTCCATTCCTGGTCCACTGGAAAAGGTAATAGGAAGAAGCGAGAGTATGATCGATGCCACCGTCATTAATTTGGGCCGCAGCCGCGAAGCCGAACCATCAATCACCGCGTCGATGTACGATTGACTCTCTGTTCTGTTCGCAAGAGCATCTCGAATGAAAATAACCATGATGACGCCCGTCTGAACAGCGACGGCAAAGAGGGATATATATCCCACGATGACCGCAGTCGTCATTGGATAGCCCATCATCCGTTGCAGAAAGACTCCGCCGACCATCGCAAACGGCACCGATAGCATGATCAGTAGACTTTCGGAAACGGATTTGAACGCCAAGATGAGCAACGCGACGATAATCGCCAGCGTGAACGGCACAATAAATCGCAGCCGCGCTCGCGCGGCCGCTTCATACTGAAAGAGTCCCGTCCATTCAATCGAATAGCCAACCGGCAAGTTCAGGTTTTTCGAGAGAAGCTCCCGCGCCTTATCTACGTAATCGGAGGCAGTCGCATTTTGGAGATCCACAAAGATGTAACCGGCCAGGTCACCGTTGTCATTGCGAATCATTTCCGGCATCTTTCGCACGGACACGTCTGCGATCTCACCCAATGGAGTGGAGCGGACATTGGCGGTGACGACTGGAGTAGTTCTGACTTTTTCCAGTGTGTCGAGGTACTCGGGCGAATATTGCACGCTCAAAGGGACGAGGGTGTCATCGGGTTGTTTGACTCTGACGATGTTGTCTCCTCCAATGGCGTACCGCACCGTCGACATGGCTTCGTCAACCGTGACGCCGTGCTTCGCCATGCGTTCAAGGTCATTCTGCACATCGACGTAATAGCCTTCCGATATCCGTTCGGCAATTACAGACTTGGTTCCGGCGAGCCCTCGGAGCAATCCCTCGATCTGCTGTGAGATCTCTTCGATCGTGGAGATATCCGGTCCTTTTACTTTGATGCCGACGGGCGTTTGAATGCCCGTGCGTGGCATCCTGACTCGGGCACGAATGACTGTCGTTTCAACCATCGTCAAAGGGGCAGGATCTGTCGAAGTGTCGGCTCGGCCAATTTTCCCGAATACGCGTTCGACCTCCGGAAGGGCTTTCAGCTTTTTGTCCATCTGTTGAAGGACCCAGCCCGCTTCCCTGTTTGGCAAGCCGGGCAGAGTGGTCGGCATATACAGGATCGACCCTTCGTCTGTTTCCGGCATGAAGTCCTTTTGAAAGCCACTCAACAGCACTGCTGCCGGAATCAACGTGAGCAGGCCGGCAATTGTAAACGCGTAGCGGTACCGGATCACTCTCTGCAGGGCGGAGCGATACAGCTGTACGGCGGCGCTTTCCTGAAAATTCCGGGATGTGGCTGTTTCGCGTTTGAAAATCCACATCACAACGATGGGAAGCAGAAACAGCGTGAGCAAAGTGGAGAACGCCATCGCAAATGTTTTGCTGAACGCCAGGGGATCAAACAGGCGAGCTTCCCGTTCTTCGAGGAAGAAGACGGGAAGGAATGACGCGAGAATGATTAATAGAGAGAACAAAAGCGGTTTGGCGACTCTTGCGATCGATCGAATCAGGATCCCCCGCTTCTCCTCGGAGGTGACGTACGCGTGCATCGATAGCTCCGCAGTACAATTCTCAACAATCACGATCGTTGCATCGGCGATCTCGCCGATGGCGATGCACAAGCCTGCAAGGGAAAACAGATTGATCGTCTGATCGAAGACGGCCAGCGGTAGAACCGTGAACAAGGTACTCAGCAGGAGTATGACAATCGGGCCGGCCGCCGTGCGAAAGTTCCGGAGAAAAAGAAAGGTGACGATAATGAGGACGACTAACTCCGTAACCAACGTTTCGAAGAACTGCCTGAGCGTTGCCCAAATCCAGGCAGAACGGTCGTACGTCGTGACGATCTCGACGCCTTGCGGCAGAGAAGCACGCACCTGCCGGAGCTTCTGTTCGAGAGTGCGGGTAATTGCCAGGACGTTCTGGTCCTGTTGCATGATCGCGATACCGCCCACGACCTCTCCCGTGCCATCAAGATCGGCCGTGCTGCGCCGCTGATCGTAGCCGATCTGAAAATAACCAATGTCCCTCAGATATACCGGCTTTCCGTCCCCTGTGCGGCCCACAACCAGAAACTCCAGCTTGTCGAGGTTGTCATTGTTGATGACTCCACGCAGTTGGTAGTCGCGGTTCGTCACTTCGATCATCCGCCCGCCGGCTTCCTGAAACACGTCCTGGAGGGCGGTGATCACTTGTTTCAAAGAAATGCCGGTCTTCGCGAGCAAGGGAGGAAATATCTTCAGTTGGTATTGCTTTTCCAACCCACCAACCGAGGCCACTTCTGCAATTCCTGGGACACCCTGAAGGGCGGGCTTGATCTGGCTCTCGTTCAACAGGCGCAGTTCCCGCAGATCGTGCGTTCCCTGGCGGTCAACGATCGCATACTGATAAATCCAGCCCATGCTGCTGGCATTAGGACCTAAGGTGAGCGCGGCATCGGATGGGAGCTGTGGCCGAATGGCATTGATCCGATCCTGCACAACCTGCCGCATCTGTTCGCGTTGGGACGGGTCGCTCAAGATGACGTAGATGAAGGAGTACCCCATATGGGAACTACCCCTTATCGCTTGTACACCCGGTGACCCCATCAAGGCTCTTACCAGCGGCTCCGTGATTTCCGTTTCAAGTAACAGGGGGCTTCGCGGCCATTTCGCGTAGACCACGATTTGGGGGTCCGAAATGTCGGGAATCGCATCCAAGGCTGCCCTGCGAATGGAGTACGCGCTGAGCAGAATACCGGCGACGACCAACAGCACGACGACGAACCGGAAACGGATGACCGTCCTAATGATGGTGCTGATGCTCATTACTTGCAGCGCTTGGCCCGCTCGATTTCAATTTGTATTCGGAATCGATGAAGAAGCTGCCGAAGGTCACTATCTGATCGCCTTCGTCTAGCCCATGCAAGACCTGCGTGTAGAGTTCCCCTTGCACGCCCGTCTGAATCTCCTGCGGCACGTACATGCCCGCATGATGTTGCAGATACACGACGTGCTTATCACCTTCTTCAATAATTGCTTCGTTGGGCACGGAGAGAAACTGTCCTCGATCGACGACGATTTCCGTCACGTAATTCGTACTTTCCGCCCGGCCATTCGCGGCCAGAGTCACTTCCACCATGACGCGGGCACCCTGCGGAACGACTCGTGTGACCCAGGCCTGATACATGGAAGACTTTGATTCCGGCGTGAAGGCGCGTACCCGCTGTCCCACTTTGATAAGACCGGCGTCGGGCGGATACAGGTAAGCGGTCACGATTTTCCGGGCTTTGTCTATCGTGCCGGCCGTGCGCACCCAGGTTTGAACAGGACGTATTGCGGCCTGGCCTAACGTCAGGGTGAGATCAACTGCTTGTGAGCCCGTGACCGTCGTGCCTGCAGGCTGGGCCGGGCGGGTGTGCGCGCGAATGTCCTGAGCCGGCGTTGCAGGGATCGGGAGAAAGAAAAACAGGAGAAGCAGGCTGAAAATAACCTTCGACATTGTACGTTTCACACAACAGACGTGAGCGGCAGTCTATGACCGCCGCTGCGATTATGGTACTCAGTGGCAGTAATTATCCTTACTGTCCATGATATGTGTGCCCCAGGGATATAGACCCACATTGGTGACTCGCTCGATCGCTTCTGTTTTGCCATCGATGATCACGATCGAATTGGTAGTGGATTCGGCAAGATAGATCTTTTGGTCGGCTGTGTCCGTCGTCGCCGTGTCCAACTGAATATTGGTGCCAATTTTTAGCCGGCCCGCCGGTTTCAGCGACCCCATATCGTAGACATACACGAAGCCGCTGGTGGAACTAATAACAAAGGCTTTCCCGGCGGCGTAGTTAACGCCGGTCATATTCGGGCCCGCTTCCAAAGTGGCGGCCACTTTGTTCGTACGGATGTCGATAATCGAGATTGTTTCGTCTCCATTGTTGGGGATGATCGCGTACTTGCCGTCGTGACCCATGTAAACGCGCCAGGGATCTTTCCCTACGCGGATGACTTTCACCACCTTGTCTTCACGGGCATCGATCACACCCACCACACCCAAATCACCATCAGCGGCGTATAGATACCGCCCATCGGGTGTGATGGCGGCGATGTTGATGCCGTGGATGTCCTTGTAGTAGCGATCCGGGTCCAGCTTCGAAAAACTCGGGACCTCCGCAATTTGAATCTTCTTCAACAATTCATGGCGTCTGACATCGACCACGCCGACCCAATGAGCGCCGTAATTGCCGACATAGGCTTTCGAGCCGTCTGGTGTGAAGGTCACATTGAGCGGCTCCACAAAACCGGAGATTGTCTTGATCTTCGTCAGCGAAACCATGTCGATGACGGAGATGGAATCCCCTTCAGGATTGCCTTGGTAGTACCAGCGGCCATCCGGTGAAAATGCCAGGTGCTCGGGTGCGATATCGACCGGGATGATCTTGACCAACTCCAAGGTGCGCGTGTCGATGATGTACGCCTTATTGGCGCGCGTCCCCCCTGTAACGACGTAGCGGCCATCGGGCGACATCATCACCATATGAGGATTGACGTTGTTTCCGAGAAAAGTCCTGCCGATGATCTTATGCGTCTTAATATCCATGAACGCGATGTCGTTTGAGTCCCGGTTCACAATCATGACGACAGAAGCCGGGTCGGTTATTTTGACATCCGCAGCCGGCAGCGGGGTGCTCGCAACAACACCAAAAACCGCTAGAACCAGTCCACAGACAACCATAATGAGTCTTGAGTTGAGCATTGCCTTTCCCTCTCTTGTCTTGATGGCTGCGCCCTATCTTGAGGCTGCGCGCTATCGCGCTTGCGCTTCGCGTCGGGCTTGCATTCGCAGCCGCTCGTGCTGACGACCTCTATGTTACCGCTAAAAGCTGGCCTGTAGCCTTATTCCGGGTATTAGAAATCCTAACTTCGGTTGCCCGGCTCGTTCCTCGATCACATGTGCCAAGTGGAGAGACAGGCTGAGCTTCTCTGATAGCTGAAATCTGTAGTAGCCTTCACCCAATCTCTCTCTCTCACCTGTAATGAGGTCGGACTGCGTGTAACCAAACGACCATGCATCACCGGGATTGACGACCAGTTGATTATGGATCTGCAAACCGCCACTGTAGAAGCGATCCCTACCTGTATAAGCGGGACTGGGCTGCGCGTCTCCATAGCGGCCGAACAACGTCACCGTCGGCGACACTCGCTGATCCGCGCTGAAGCCGAATGCGGTCCTGTGGCCCGGTCCAGTGTCGTTCACCCGGTACCACATCCGGTAATTTCCCTGGCCCAAACCAAGCGGGTTCGCGCGATACCCAACTTCCGCCAATGAATAGATGGACTCGGAAAGATTCTTTGCTGCCGGGTTACTTTGCTGCAGGCCAATCTTGAAAGTGAGACTCTTCTTCGAGTCGTACACGGCGACAACGCCCGTACCATTGACGGCCAGACCCAGGGAAGGATTGTTCACCAGGGAATCACTCAGGAACTGTGTCGTTTCATCGTTGGCGACGGCGTTCCGGTCAAAATAGTTCGTCAAATCGAGCCGGCCGGCACTGATCGCCAGTTTCTGTGAAAAGAGATCGGTCCTCAGCCATGCTTCCCGCACGTTCAACTCGTTTTGACGAACCAGGCGGGCGGTGAAACTGTTAAGGAGCGTCAGTGTGGGAACCTCGCCATCCGGCGGAGTACCGCTGATGCCGACTATATCGGCAAAAAACATCGTGTGCTGGGCGGCGCGCGCGGTGAAGAAGAAATCGGCATTCGCCAACTCATAAGCATGGCCGTCCGCGACAGTCCGGTTGCCTCTGGTATGAATGGCGAACTGCGGTATGAACGCGCCACTGACGCCCAGCTTGACGCTCCTCTTTTCCTGTTCCGACAGCGCATCTTCAATCTTTTCGTTGATGGTTTGCCGGCGGTAGACCCTCTCTCGCTGATAGGTAACGGCTTTCTTTGCGCCTTCGACCGGATGGTCGTATTCATTGCCGTTTTTATCGACATAGACTTCGATCCGTTTAGTGCGCGTTTCGGGTTCGGACAGTACCGTGCTGGTTTCGAGGTCACTGACCCGCTGTTCGAGCGTCTTTATACGGTCCAACAGCGCCTGCGTGTCACCTCCTCCCTGGGCACCAGCCGGTCTCGCAACCGTTTCGGCGCCGCGAATCCCGGTGCGTCCACTTGCAGAACGTACTGTCCCGGGGGCACTTGATCCAAGGCAAACGTACCGTTGCCAGTCGAACGCGTGGTCCGTGACGGCGCGGGGGTCATCTTCATGCCCGGCATTGCCGGCGTCCACACGCTGAGCGCAACTTCCGCATTCGCAATGACACCCCCCTGTGTATCGGCCACGCTGCCACTCAACGAAGAAGTTTGGCCCGCAGCGCCTGCCTGCGCAGGCGTTTGGGCAGGTGCTTGTGCGCTCGCGCTTGCCTGAAGTTTGAAAGCGGAAGCCATGGCCATCATCACGGCGCATATGAATAATGTTCTTCGAACAAACATATTTCTCCAATCCTCTCAAAGGTCGATTGAGCGGGACTGTGAAGATCGTAACAAAGCGAAGAGGCCCGATTTCTGAAGAGTTTCTGAATTTTGCGTCAGGCGTCCGGTTTCGACTTTGCAAGAGCGCCAAAAACGCGTGCTCTGGGCACCGCTGGTGTCGAGAACTAGCCGGTATAGCCGGACTTCACGCGAGTGTACTTCTTGCCGGCCCTATTAAGCCCTATTAAGCTCGCCGCTTGCTGCTCTCTCAACAAAGGACTATGCTTCAGCCATGACGAAAGCAGTGAAGGGGAGCATTGTGGCTATCATCCTTGTGATGGCTTTGTCGCCGCTCTATGAGCTCTTCGATCGACCCGACATCTGGGGGCAAGACCCGGACCTCCTTCTGTCTGTACTTTGCGCTTTCTGTTTGCTCGGATTTACGATGCTTGGGCGACGGATACTCGCGTTCTCGTGGGTTCAAGCATTCTTCGGAATCGTACAAGTCCTGAGCAAGTTCCCGGTGTCCGAGCGGCACGAAAACACACCATGCTCCGCTGAATTCCCGCTCTTTCTTGCCTTTCACGATCTTCGCATTTAGGGTCTGCTCGCCTTAGACGCAGCGCCAAAAATCTAAATGGAAGAGGATCATCATGCGAAAGTGCGTTCTCGTCATCTTTTTGTGTGCCGCCTTTACTGCTTGTGAGTCCGAAGCCGAGCGCGAACGCGAAGCCCGCCGGCAGGTGCAGGCCAAGACGGCAGTCGCGCCCGATGGGTCCATTCATCTCACGGCCGGGCAAATCCGGACCAATAACATTGAAACAGTCATGGCTGCCGAGGAGGACGTTGCACCCTCGATCCCCGCGGTTGGCCGGGTGAAACCCCGCGCGGGCGGTGAATCTCAGGTTTTTGCACCTTTTGCCGGACGCATAGTGGCGGAGTCCGCCAGCATTCCGCGCCTGGGCGGTTCGGTTCAGAAAAACGATCTGCTGGCCGAAGTGGAACAGCTCTTCCCGGCCTCCGAACGGTTGCAGGTTAAGACGACATCGCTACAGTTTGAAACCGACATTAGCCAAGCGCGGCAAGAACTCGATCTTCATCAAAAGGAATTGGACCGCGCGCACCTACTCTACGAAGGTGGCGCGATTCCTCAGAAGCAGCTTCAGACGGCGGAGTTCAACCTGAAACAAGCACAAGTAAAACTGGATGGCGCCGAGCGGGCGAAGGCGGAATACGATGCCACCATTTCCCAGCAGAGCCAGCAGCGGCGTACAGAAATCCGCGCGCCAATATCCGGGACGGTTGTTGCCATCGATCTCGTCAACGGACAGCAGGTTGATCCTTCGAAGAGCCTGATGACCATTGTGGATGTCCGCACCGTCTGGGTGGAACTTGCCGTCCATGAGCGCGATTTGCTGAAGGCCAGAAGAGCAACTGGCGCCGATGTCGTTGCTCCTTCGAATCCAAACCGGATCTACCGCGCACAGCTCGTTAACGTCGGCGCTGTGGTTGATCCTCAAAATCGCACGGTTCCGGTCACGTTTTCCGTATCGAATGACGGAGGTTTAAAGCTGGAAACCTACGTGGAAGGCCGCATCCCGATGGGTGCGCCTCAGAAAGCCATTCTGATCCTCGCATCCGCTGTGCTCTCGGAAGAAGGCGTGTCTAGTGTGTTCGTCGAGACGGAGCCTGGGGTCTTCCGACGCCGGATCGTCATGCTGGGGCAGCGCCGGGGCGAGAAGATGGTGATTTCTGGAGGACTACAAGCGGGAGAGAAAGTGGTTTCTGTCGGAGCACAGGCGCTGAACAGCGAAACGCTGAAAGGGCTCATTCCGGTCTTGGAGGAAGGAGAACAGCGCTAATGCTGAACCATGTGATCCTGTGGTCCCTTCAAAACCGGCTCGTCGTTCTGGCGCTCGCAATTCTGCTTTTCGTGTTCGGTATTCGATCAGCAGTCCAGGCGCCGCTGGATGTGTTTCCGGACTTCGCTCCACCACAAGTTGTGATTCAGACCGAGGCGCCCGGAATGTCGGCTGAAGAAACAGAGCAACTCGTGACCTTGCCCCTCGAGACGGCGCTCAATGGAACGGCAAATCTGGAAACGATTCGCTCTTCGTCGATTGTCGGACTGTCGGTTCTCACATGCGTCTTTCAGGCCGGCACGGATATTTTCCAGGCTCGCCAGCTTGTCTCCGAGAAACTCCAACTCGCCGCTCCTCATCTGCCCGATACCGCGGGCCAGCCCCAAATGATGCCGATCAGCTCGCCGGTCGGCATCCTTTTCAAGATCAGCGTGACTTCCGGCAAAACATCGCCAATGGATCTTCGAACGCTTGCCGACTGGACGATTCGTCCCCGCCTGCTGGCTGTTCCTGGCATTGCTCAGGTCGCCACGTTCGGAGGCTCGAATCAGAATGCCGGGGCGGGCTTTTTCGACACCACACAACAGACCATGGTGATTCAGGGCGATGGCCGCATCCATTCACTGGGCGATCTGGAAAGTGCTGTCGTCAAGGTAAGCAACAACGTCCCGGTCCGAATCCGGGATGTTGCTCAAGTGAAATTTGGTCCCGAATACAAGGTCGGCGACTCTTCGACGTTCGGCAAACCCAGCGTCGTCCTGATCGTTATCAAACAGCCGTGGGCCAATACTCTGACAACGACTCGGGCCGCCGAGGAGGCGCTCAACGAGATCCGGCGAGCCTTGCCTCCTGATGTCGTCGTGGATCCGGAAGTATTCCGGCAGGCGAGCTTTATCGAACGGGCCATTTCGAATATCAACTCGGCGATGATCCAGGGAGGCATTCTTGTCATTCTCGTTCTGCTCTTCTTTCTATTTAGCTGGCGAGCGGGCGCAATCAGCTTTACCGCGATCCCACTGTCGCTGTTGGTGGCGGTGATTGTGCTACGGCGTTTCGGCGGCACCATCAATACGATGACGCTCGGCGGTCTGGCCATCGCGATCGGCGAGGTTGTCGACGACGCCATCATCGATGTGGAGAACGTGTTTCGGCGCCTTCGCGAGAACCGGCTGAAAGGCAATCCGGAACCCGTCCTATCCGTCATCTACCACGCATCCACCGAGGTCCGTGGTTCCGTTGTCTACGCGACCGTCATTGTGGCTCTGGTTTTCCTGCCGATCTTTTCCCTTTCGGGGCTCGCCGGACGCATTTTTGCACCGCTGGGCTATGCGTACATCATTGCGATCCTGGCATCTCTGTTTGTCGCGTTAACCGTCACGCCGGCACTCTGCTATTTTCTGCTGCCGCAGGCGACCAGTGCGTCCGAAGAGACCGCGACGGTCCGATTTCTGAAACGGCATTATCATCGAATCCTCGGGCCCGTTTTGGATCATCCGGGAATGGTGCTCGGCTTATCCGCGCTCCTGTTGGCTGGCGCGCTGGCTGCAACGCCATTTATGGGCGGTGAATTTCTACCCGAGTTCAATGAAGGAAATTTGATCATCCATATGTTTGGTGTTCCCGGCACTTCCCTTGAAGAGTCGCTGCGCGTCGGCGCGATTGTGCAGGATCGGATCAAACAAGTTCCGGAGACTATCAAAGTCGCGCAGCGCGCCGGCCGCTCTGAAATGGGTGAGGACACATTCGGTCCGAACCTTAACGAACTCGATGTGAACCTTCGCGAAAGCACGCGGCTTCGCGACGAGGTCATTGATGATGTGCGGCGGCGGCTTGAAGACATCACGGGTTTCACATTCGGCATTCAGCAGTTTATTTCCGAAAGAATTGAAGAGACCTTGACGGGAACAACGGCAACCGTCGTCGTCAAGGTCTTCGGGCCCGACCTCGAGGTGTTGAAGTCTAAAGCGGCTGAGGTTCGCAATGTGATGGCT
Source organism: Acidobacteriota bacterium (assembly GCA_003222815.1). Lineage (GTDB taxonomy): Bacteria > Acidobacteriota > Terriglobia > 20CM-2-55-15 > 20CM-2-55-15 > 20CM-2-55-15. The sequence goes on from QHXC01000124.1 coordinate 14,271, forward strand.
GGAATACAAGGGGTCATCGATCTCGCTGTCGAACAGCAGACCGGTGTCCCGAAGTTGCTGGTGTCATTTCGACGGGACATCCTGGCGCAACATGCCCTGAACAGCGCAGACGTCGCGGAGACAATCCAGGCCGCGTTCTTCGGCACCAAGGTGTCCGATGTTTTCGAGCAGCAAAAGTCGTTTCCATTGGTCGTTCGATTCGATAGAAGCTACGCCACAAATCTGGATGCGATCCGGTCGACGCTCGTCGACACGCCTCTTGGCGGAAAGATTCCTCTGGACCAGCTCGCGGACATTCGAATCGTGAATGCACCGGACACGATCAAGCGTGAGAACGCACAGCGCCGGATCGTCGTTTCCTCAAATGTCAGCGGCTCGCTAAGTTCTGTTGTGGAAGAGATCAAGCGGCGGATCGCGCAGAATGTGCAACTCGCAACCGGCTACTACATCGCATACGGTGGCCAATATGAAGCACAAAGTCAGGCATTCCGCGAGATCCTTCTCTTGGGTATGGCCGCCGTTCTCGGTATTTTCCTCCTGCTGTTTCTTGCCTTGCGATCCCTCCGGCAAACGGCTCTCGTGATGTTGAATCTGCCGCTCGCGTTGATCGGTGGCGTGGCGGCCGTGCTCATCGCCAGCGAAGGCGAAACGTCCGTAGCTTCGCTGGTTGGCTTTGTCACGCTGTTCGGCATCGCCACACGCAACGGGATTATGCTGATGACCCATTACAACCATCTCATGATCGAGGAAGGCATGCCCTTTGGCCGCGAACTCATTATTCGAGGCACGATGGAAAGGCTTTCACCCATTTTGATGACGGCACTCACAGCGGATTGTGCTGCCCACGCTCTTTCTGAAATTCGGCCGCGTTTTCCAAACCGAGGAGCGGGCGATCCTGGAGCAAAAGATCGCCCGGGAACATCTTTCGATATAAGTGGGGCTTCATATATGAAATCACTGCTGTCCAAATGTTCAGCCGCGGAGCGGCGCCAGAATCTAGCCCCGCGCGTGAGCGTGGAGTTTTCCTTGGGCGGAGCGGACTCCACTCCTTGGCACAGAAGGGGTGGACGCGCCATCAAAGAAAATTCCCGTTCCAATGAAAGGCGCGGACGGGGTGGTTCGTTCAAACTCCAAAACAATTGTTTTTGGAACCAACCACCCCGTCTGCGCCGGACTCGGTGGCTTCGCAGCATCTTTTTGATGGCGCAGCCCCCCCTCCTTTGCCAAGGAGGGGGCTCCGCTTCACTGACGCCGCTTCGCGGCTCAATATTGGGAATTCTTCTCCTTATCTTGAGTGTCCCTCCTCTTCCTGGCCAGACGCGGGCCGCCCTACCGCAGTACGTCAGTGACACCGATGGCACGACTTTCGAGCAACTGACCGAGATCATGTTCACCCGCAACAAAGACCTGCAGGCTGCGCGCGAAGACCTGCGCCGAGCGCAGGCCCGCCTGACGCAGTCGGGACTCCGGCCGAATCCAACCCTTGATTTCAGCCGCTCGACAGACACTCTGTTCGGGCGCGAGGGCGAGGGTAGTTACGGCATTGGCTTGAGCCAACCATTCGAATTGGGGGGCAAGCGGTCGAAACGCTCCCGCGTCGCCGAGATTTCGGTCGATGTGGTCAAAGCGCAGATGGCCGATGCCGAAAGCCAGTTACGCTCACAACTGCATTCATTGTTCGTGGAAGCGTTGAGTGCTGCGGCTAGGGTGGACCTTTTCGCTGAGATTCAAAATGTGAATGAGCAAATGAGCCGCATCATGGAAGTCAGTCTCCGCGCGGGCGATGCATCCAGGCTCGATGCAACGCTCTTGCGCGCATCGCTGAACCGTGCCATCGCCCAAGCGGTGCAGGCGGAATCCGAACTGTCGGGAACGATGCTGCAGATCAAAACGCTGGCCGGGATTGCTCCGGATGAACGATTGGTTCTGCGGCGAGTTGGGCAGTTGGAACCGCGGGACCTCTCGAGAGAAGCAGCACTGCAGCTGGCGCTGGATAATCGTCCCGATTTGCGGGCGGCACGGCTTCGCGAAAGCAGGGACGAGGCGTCGATCGCCCTGGCTCGAGCGCAGGCTGTCCCTGACGTGAGCGCGTCTGTGCGGTTCGACAAAGAGGATCGTGTAAGCGAAGGATCGCTGCGGCCGGAGGAGAAATTCGTCGATCATGCGAAGCTCTTGAGTTTCGGCCTGTCGCTTCCCTTACCTTTCTTCAATCGGCAACAGGGAAACATCAGCGAGGCGATTTCCCTCCAGAGTCAGGCACGCGCTCAGCGCGAGGCTCTCGAACAGCGGGTGCGCCGGGATGTGTTGCTCGCGTTCGAGCGCTACGATTTCGCCCGACGTGCCATGGACGTGCTGAACCGCGGTGTGATTACGGAAAACCAGGAGAGCTTCCAGATCGTGAAGCTCTCCTATGATCTCGGCGAACTCCGGCTCGTCGATCTGCTAAACCAGCAGCGCGTCCTGATCGACACTCAAATGAGCTACCTTGAAGTACAGCGTGATTCGATGCTCGCCCTGGTGGATCTGGAGCGGGCGATCGGATCGGCAGGCCTTTTCTGAAAAGAGATGACGTATTCCTTCGCTTCTGGGATTATTTCAGCTACCATTTCGCGTTGCGTGCCGATCGCGCCAACCTATTCAATTTTGTGAGGACAATCCCATGAAATCAGCAACGATACTTCTTCTCGCTTTGTTGGTATTGCTCACTTCGT
>QHXC01000125.1 GCA_003222815.1 Acidobacteriota bacterium
AGCAGGACATCCGAAAGATCGCCGAAGCGCTCGATGTGCGTACGATCCTTGAGGGTAGCGTGCGCCGAGCGGGCAGCCGCATACGCGTCACGGCTCAGCTCATCGATGCGGCGGACGGATATCATCTCTGGTCCGAACGCTACGATCGCGAGATGTCGGACGTATTTGCGATGCAGGATGAGATCGCACAAGCGATCGCCGGCGCACTCCAGGTGAAACTTTCCACGACGTCTGCGCCACTCCATCGTTACAGGCCCAACCTTCCCGCATACGAGGCTTATCTGAAGGGCCGGTATCACGTCGTGAGACTGACACCGGAATCGCTCGCCCGGGCCAAGGAATACTACGAGCAGGCGATCGCGCTCGATCCGCAATTTGCTTTAGCCCATAGCGAGCTCAGCGTTTATTTCTTCACAGTGGCAATCGTCGGTCTTCGGCCGGCACACGAGGCCATGCCCCTCGCGCGCACGGAAGGACAAAAGGCGCTGGATATCGATTCCTCGCTGCCAGAAGCGCACGCCATGCTGGGTGTTGTCGCGGGGCTTTACGATTACAACTGGGAAGAGGCGGAGCGGCGATTCCGGCTGGCGATGTCTCGCGATCCGACTCCGCCGCTGGCGCGCTGGCTTTACGCTCAGTTTTACCTGGTGTCGATTGGCCGGCTGGACGATGCCATAGACGAGCTTAAGCGCGCACTGAAAGAAGATCCATTGAGCCTTCCGGGCCGTCTTCACCTCGGCCAATGCCTGAATTTGGCCGGCAGGTACACGGAGGCGGAGGTGGAGATTCGGCAAGTCCTGGAACTCGACGAGAACTCTTTCCTCGCGTGGAACGCGTTGGCGGGGAACCGCGTCGTGCAGGGTAAACTTGAGGAAGCGCTCGCTTTTGCGGAAAAGGCGTATTCCCTGGCTCCCTGGCAGCCAGGGACCATTGGAGCGCTCGCAGGCCTGCTGGTCCGCAACGGAAACAAGAGCCGCGCGGAGATGCTGCTCCAGAAACTGGGGGACCGACAGAACTATGGGGTTCCAACAGCTTTCGTTATTTGCCATTTGTTCTGCGGGGAAATCGACGAGGCCGCGGAGTGGTTCGGGAAGACCATTGAACAGCGTCATCCCGTTGTTCCTTTGCTCCTGCGTACCGGGTTCTTCTTAACATTGTTCGGCCCCAATCCGCGATGGTCTGCCCTGCCGAGACAGATCAATCTGCCGGGGACGAGCTAGGATTTCGAAAAGAGCCGCGGCTGCTCAATCCTTCGGGTTCGTTGCAAAAATCGTCAGCTCGGGCGTGAAGCCGCGATCGTCCATCTCGAGCACGGCCTTCACCATGAGCGCGATCTCCTCGCTGCGCAGTTTGGTTGGGTTCTGTTTCTGTGGGTGACCTGCGGCCGCACCAAAATTCGTCAGGACTTCGCTCGGGTTGATCAAGAACACGCGGACATTGTACTGCCGCAGCTCCGCGCGCCAGCATTCCGTCATCCCACGCAGCGCGAACTTGCTGGCGTAATACGCCGTGCCGTTCGGCGCGCCGCGAAGGCTCGCAGTGGAGCAGATGTTGACAATGTTTCCCCGGTGCCGCTCGATGAAATGCTTCGCCGCCTCGCGCCCCATGAGCATTGCGCCAGTGACATTGGTAGCAAAGACGGCATCAAAGCTGGCGCGATCCATGTCCACGAGCTTCTTGAACACGCCGAAACCGGCATTGTTCACGAGAATATCCAGGTGACCGAACGCCTGCAGAACCTCGCGGTACGTGCGTACCACGTCCGCCTCGTTGGTAACATCAACCCGAATCGGCAACGCCTTCAGTGCCTGCGCAGTTTCCGCCAGCCGGCGCTCGTCGCGCCCGGTGATCGCGACCCGCGTGCCAGCCTCGGTCAAGATCTGTGCAATGGAGCGCCCAATGCCGCTACTTCCACCGGTGATCAATGCCGTCGCATTCTGCAGATTCATGTTAAGTCGTTCTCCCATGCTATCATATCGCTGCTATAGAGGACCGAAGGGTCTATGACAGCCTCTACCTTGCGTCGGCGGTACTAGCCCGCTGCCAGTTGATCACTGCCGACGACCGCTTGACAGAGTGGGGTTTCTGGCAGAGGATTCCAGGAGCATATTCAGATAGGCGGACCACAACTAGATTGTAGAAAAATCCGCGCGTTGCGAATCTGAGAAGTTTCTCGAGGAGGGCAAAATGAGAGCGATATTGATTGTCGTAATCGTAGTGATGGCGACGCTCGTGACGGCGGGCGCGCAGGCGCCGGCCAATACGGTGGCCCAGGGACAGGTCACGTTCACCAGGGACGTGGCGCCCATCCTGCAGAACCGTTGCCAGGTGTGTCATCGCCCGGACACGTTTGCCCCCATGTCGTTGCTGACTTATGAGGATGCGCGGCCGTGGGCCAGGGCCATCAAGGAGAAGGTCGTCATTCGAGAGATGCCTCCGTGGTACATCGACAAGAACGTGGGCGTGCGCCACTTCACCAACGATGTATCGCTATCGGACGAAGAGATCGCCACGATCGTGAAGTGGGTGGACGGCGGCGCACCGAAAGGAAATCTCGCCGACATGCCGGCGCCGCGCCAGTTCGAAGATCTGGACAAATGGCACATCGCTCCGCCGGATCTCGTCGTGCAATTGCCGAAGGACCTGGTGGTGGCGGCCAAAGCTCCGGACCGTTGGGTGGATGTCCTCGTGGATCCGGGTTTGAAGGAAGACCGGTATCTTCGGGCGATCGAGACCAAACCCACTAAGGGATTCCGCGTCGTGCACCATGCAGTGACGTCCCTGAAAAACGACGAGGCGGGTGATCCTGCCGCTGATGCGGACCCCACAGGGAATTTCCTCAATGAATATGCGCTTGGGAAGAACGGTGACGTGTTCCCAGACGGCGCGGCCCGTTTGATCAAGGCGGGGACCAAGATCAACTTCAACGTGCATCTCCATTCAATCGGTCAGGAGACCGCCGCAAATGTGGCCCTCGGCGTCAAGTTCTATCCCAAGGGATTTGTGCCAAAGCACGTCGAGCTGACGGAAAGGATCGGGCGGAACCAGGATCTCGACATTCCGCCCAACACGGACAACGTCCGGTCCGAGGGCTACACCACACTGACGAAGCCCGCACGGATTCTGTCATTCCAGCCTCACATGCACAACCGCGGAAAGGCACAATGTATGGAGGCCATCTACCCTGGCGGGCAGAAGGTGGAGACGCTGAGCTGCGTGAGCAACTACCGATTCGCCTGGCACCTCGTGTATCTCTACAATGAAGGCGAGCAGCCGCTGCTACCGGCCGGGACTACCCTGCACGTCGTTTCGTGGCATAACAACACGGCGTCGAACAAGTTCAATCCCGATCCGGACGCCTTGGTGACATACGGCCAGCGGACGATCGACGATATGGCGTTCGCGTGGGTCAGTTACTACTATTTGTCCGACGAAGAGTTCAAACAACAAGTCGAGGCGCGAAAGGCGAAACAGAGGAATACAACAAACGAGTAGCGAGCGCCAGTAACCTGTTGAACGCGGGCTAAAGCCCGCGACTACATTTGGCACCCACGGTTGGTCCTTATGTAGTCGCGGGCTCTAGCCCGCGTTCTCTCTGGGGAAAGGAAAGCCCGAATGACAAAGTATCGGTATTGGACGTTAGGTTTTGCCTTTCTTCTGGCCGGTGCAGCCGCAATTGGTACAAGCGCCCAGGTCAAGTATGCGACAGGTCAGAATGTCGGTCCGGTATTTGAAGGGTGGGAACAGAACCCCGACGGAACCTACAGCATGGTCTTCGGGTATCTGAACCGGAATTACGAAGAAGAGGTCGACATCCCGCTCGGGCCGGACAACACCATCGACCCAGGCGGTGATCGAGGCCAGCCGACACACTTCTACCCGAGACGGCAGCGGTTCGTGTTTAAAGTTGTTGTGCCAAAGGACTGGGACAAACAGCGAAGAGTGGTGTGGACGTTGACCTCGCACGGGCGAACCGATCAGGCAAAGGGCTGGCTCCAGCCGGAATGGGAACTCAACGACGAGGTCATCGCCGAGAATAACGGAGGGGGTGTCCTCGAGGCCAATAACGAACCTCCGTCGATCACGGTGGGCCCTGTTCAGTCGATCACGCTGCCGAACACAGCCACGTTGACCGCCTCGGCCACCGACGATGGCCTTCCGAAACGGTCTGCACGCCCGAGTCCTACCAGCACGGTCTCGGACCCCAACCTGTCTTCCAACTCCGCGGCTCCCCGCCGAACCGGCGTGCAGATCAAATGGATCCTGTACCGCGGGCCCGGTAAGGTGAAGTTCGATCGGGACACCAGCCCCGATGTGTACGGACAACCTGCCACGCTGACATCGAAAGTGAGTTTCGAGACGCCCGGCACATATGTGCTTCGCGCAATCGCCAGCGACGGGCAACTGGTCTCAACGCAGGATGTGACT
>QHXC01000425.1 GCA_003222815.1 Acidobacteriota bacterium
ATCTCGCGGCACTTCCATCCACTCGTACCGGTTGTATACGGTCGTTGGCCGATGCTTCTCGAAGTTGAAGCAGAGATGATGTACCACCGCCGGCTGGCCCGGAATGATTTCAACCGACGTCACCCAGGTGTCCTCTTTGAAAGGAGCTGGAATCGCCAGGTTCTCCCACTCCAGGACCGCACGGTCGGGTACATCATGGGCCGGCAACTGAACGACGACATCCGGTTGGATATTCCAACCACCTGCGGGCCATTGAACCGGGGCCGGAGCATCTTTGGGATCGCCTTCCGGCGCTCCGCTGTTGGCCCACGCGGCGAGCGTATCGATCTCTGCCGGTTTCAGTGAACGGTCGTTGAAAAAATGTCCATAGTGCGGGTCCGCGAGCCAGGGCGGCATCTTTCTAGAAACGACCGCCTGTTTGATCGCCTTCGCCCAAGGCCTTGCTTCTCTGTAGCTCAGCAGCGACATCGGCCCGATCTGGCCCGGCCGATGGCAGCTCTGGCAATTTTTCTGCAAGATCGGAAGAACGTCCTTGTGGAAGGTGACCGCCCCGCCGGTCTCCTGGCCGGCCCCAGGTGTCATCGCCCACACAGCGGCGCCCATCACCAATACGCCTATCGCGAAAGCAGCAATGCCAATCTTGGTAACCATGTCTCGTTTACCTCCAGTGTTTGCACAACACATTCGGTTTGGGGGTCGAAATTATCGCGGAACAACGCCGCGCGTCAATCATTCATTGCGCTTGGCGGTGGCTGGCAAGAATAGCAACGGCCGGTTTGGAATGAGCAGCGGGTTTTCTTGGATTTTTGTGAAAATTTTTTTGCCGCGAATTGCGCGAATGACGCGAATGGGCCGCATTCGCGTCATTCGCGCAATTCGCGGCTCAGATTTTCGTTGTTCGTCAATCAGGCGTTCGATGGGCGTGAGGGTTCAGGCCCTGCGGCGGACTGCAGCGCCGCTTGAAGGTACGCGAAGCAACTGCCGCTGCCCAGGTAGTTCTCGATCCGTAACAGAACTTCCGCACCGTGCAACCACGCCGGACCTGTGTCTCGCAGCCGGTCTTCGATGAGTGTGGACAGGAACCCGAACCCTGCTGCGATCGCACGCGCTCTCAACAACTCCAGCAGATGGTTCTCCAGTTCGACGGAGTTCTGCACGCTGGGCAGCGTGGCCATCGCGTGCAAGTAGAACGTGTTGTTCTCGCCGAAATGCGGATCGGACGCGACGCCCTCTTCATCATGGTTTTCAAGCGCGCTGCCGAGGGTGTAGCCCACCAACCGTGCCGAGACGCGGTCGCGCAGGGCGATTCCGATGGCGCTGGGGCTCGAGGCCGTAGCTTCCAGTGTCTCGAGTGGGAACTGCAGCAGGGGCCGTCGTTCGGCCCGGAGGACGTCTGGCGGGTACTGCGCCAACGTGCCGTAGCGCTCCTGCTCTATGGTCCGGATCTGAAGCTTGTGTGTCTCAAACCCGGGCGTGAGATCCACGATCTCGACCGTGTCGAGCGGGATGGCCAGCGTGCCGACGCGGGTCTCCAGAACCATGGTGGCTGCTGAGGCCAGGCGCCCGTCCAGGAGGTCCTCGATCGCCAGGCGGAGGATCGATAAGGCCTCGTTGATCGCGGACGGTTCAGTGTCGTAACGGGGATAGAAACGCAGAGCCCGGTCGCCTGCAGGCAAGAGCACGAGGCCACGCCGGAAAGCGCGCTCGCGCAAGGCGTCGCGCCAATCTGCGCGCATCACATCGAAGCCCAGCATGACCCCCGCTCCGCGCACGTTCTTCAGGATCTCGCGGTACTGTCTCGCCAGCGCTTCGAGCCCGGCTTTCGCCTGCTCTCCTGTACGTCGCACCTGATCGAGGTCCAGCTTGTCGAACAGAGCGAGTAGCCGCACCATTCCAACCGAGTCACCCTCCCACGTCGTATTGAACTTCTTTTCCTCCTGGAAAAACGTGGCCAGTTCCTCGCTCACAAAAAGGACTCCGTTCTGGGCCTTCTTGGCCCAGGTGACGACGTCAGGAGGGCACGGGAGATCGAACATCTCGTGCGCCCACAGCCGGCCGGTCATGCCCCAGCCGGTCTGCACCTCGTCGAAAATGAGCGGCACATCGTAGATACGCGTCAGAAGACGCAACTTGCGCATGAAGCGCGCGCTCGCCAGACGGACGCCCCCTTCGCCCTGAATCGGCTCGACCAGCACGGCAGCAACGCGCTGCGACCGCCGGACGACGTCGGGAGTCAGGATCGCACGTTGCGCCTCGACGAAGACGTTCAGTGTGTTCAAGTCCGGGTCCTTCTGTGACAGGAACTCGTCAATGGCGTCCATCTCGCGCCGGTACGTGTCCTTGCTCTTTTCCGCGCGCGGCAGCCGGCCGGACACCAGAAGATCCCAAAGCTGCTTCAAGCTGCGCTCCTCGCGACGCGCCGTCTCCCTGGGCGAAGCGGCTTCCTCGACCGGAAAGGGAATGTGCGGCCAGTCGAACGTCGGGAAGCCCAATCGCGCTTTCTTTCGATGCGTGACCGCCAGGCTGCCCAGGGTGCGGCCGTGAAAGGCTCCCTCGAAGGACACGATGAAACCTCCATCACCGTCTTGTGACGTCATGACTCGATTCATGAGCACGGACTTGATCGCGTTTTCGACCGCCTCGGCGCCGGTGTTGACGATGAAGTGGCGCGGCGTACCGGCCGGGGCGATGCGGTTCAGCTCAGCCTTGAAGCGGAGGGACAAGACGGTCTGATATTCGGAATGTGCGTATCGCGACGAGATGGATGGCAGAGATTCGAGAACAGCCCGGACCACTCGCGGATCGTTCTCGCCGAAGGCGTTGGTGGCAATGAGGGCGCCCATGTCCAGGAAACGGTATGGCCGGCCTGCGGTGTCGCGGTCGATGACGGCGAGATACGGTCCGACGGACTCGGCTGGATCGAAAGCCACCGGCAGTGAGAAGAACAGACTGCCTGAGGCCCTCTCCAGCGCTGCATGCGAGGCTGCCAGGTGCTGTTCAACCAACTCCTCGAGCGCGCGCTCGCCGTCACGCAGCGCTTCGGGCACGTACGCGTGGACCTCGCCGGCGCGGTATCGTGCATTGAGTTGCGCCACGTACTCGAGAGATTTCGCGGCTTTCGAAATAGCGGCGTCGAATGTGTTCACGCTCTCTCAGCCTACAGTCGCCCTTACAGTAAAGACGCTAGCGTCAGACGGCGTCAATCGGTCCTTCGACTATTCCGGCACAACGGCGATCGCTTCGATTTCGATCATCAGCTCTTCGCGCGCGAGTTTTCCGATCTGTACCAGAGTGCTTGCTGGGGCATTCTTGCCGTAATACTTGGCGCGAATGTCTCGGAGTGTCTGTACCTGAGACATGTCGGTGACGAACGTGTTGATCTTAACCACCTTGTCGAACGTCGCGCCGGCGGCGGAAAGGGCGAGCTTCAGGTTCTCGAAGACCTGAGTCGTTTGAACCGCGAAATTAACTTTGCCCACGACATTGCCGGATTTGTCGAGCGCAGTTTGGCCCGCGATGTAGACCGTCCGGCCGCTGTTGACTTCGACGACATGGGTGTAGCCGGCCGGCATCGACAGAGTTGGAGGATTCAAATACCGAACGCCCTGGCGGCGGTTAGACTGCGCCATGGCGAAGGCGGCGATCGACAGCAATAGCACAACAATTACAAGTAGGCGCATAGCGGATCTCCTCTCAGTTGGTTTGTCACATTATAGTCGTCCGATGTTCTTGACGTCGCCATCGAGGAAAGCCGGGTAGTGACTCATTTCCATGTGACCGCGCGTTTTCCGTGCATGATTGGAGAAACGGGCGGGCATAAGACCGCCCCTACAGCCTGTTGCCCTCAGCTCGTGATTGCGTCGACCACTCTCCGGAAGCCCTCGCTCGATTGGGCGCTCCATCGCCAGACCACTAGGAGGTCGTGGCTGGGATCGATGAAGATAATGTTGCCGCCGTTGCCCAGGGCGAAGTATGCGGTCGGCGGGGACCCAGGCCATTGTCGCTGCTTCGTGTTGAGCCACCACAAGAAGCCGTAGTCGGGACCGTGGGCGCTCGGCGTCGTCGCCATCTTCACATACGATGGCGAGACAATCTGACGATCGCCCCACTTGCCACCCCTCAACCAGAGCAAACCAAACCGGGCCATGTCGTAGCTGTTGATCCACATGCCGCCGCCCCAACGTGTGCCACCGCTGACCGACGCCATCCGCTTGCCGTCGATGTCCACATAGGCATTGGTGTACGGCACCCACTTCCACGTTGTCGAGGCGCCAACCGGATTCATCACTTCGTCGCGGAAGACGTCAGGAATCGGTTTCTTGAACAATCTCAGCAGCGACATTGCAAAGCGGTTGATGCGGACGTCGTTGTATTCGTAGAACGCACCGGGAGCCTGGATCGCTCGCGGCTTCATTTGGCCTCGGCCGAAGCCCTCCGTTCCGAGAAAGTTGGCGTTCTTCCCCCACATCTCACCTTCCCATTCTGACTCCTGCTGAAGGTGGTTCCGCCAGGTGACGAGCCGGTTGTGCGGCGAATCGTAACCGCCATCCTTAATCACGTTCACAACAGGATCATCGAGGTTCGGAATTAGACCGCGGCCCAGCGCGATGCCTGCCACGGTCGAGAGCATGCTCTTCGCCACACTGTAAGTCGGATCGGGCCGCAGCGTGTCGCCGAACTCTGCAACGATGTAGCCGTGACGAATGATCAAGCCATGGGTGGCCCCTCGCTCCGTGGGGATCGACCCGAGAAGTTTCCCAAAAATGATTTCCTGGTCGGAAAAATCTCGAGCCGGCGTCGTGGTTTCGTGAGCCTTCATAAACTCGATGGCGTCGCTCAACTTGGTCCCGTCCATGCCGACATCTGCAGGTTTTCGACGCTCCCAGTTATCCCGAGAGGGAAAGTACTCAACCCGATTCCCAGTAACTGAAGACTGATATCCAGCCGCGGCCAATTCGATTGCGACCAGAGCGATGGTCAGAACCAAAGCCAAACGGGTGCGAGTCATGTGTTCCTCCTCCTCCTAATTGTTATAACAGATCTCACCGGAACGTCCCGCCGAGGCCGAAGCTGATCCAATGAACGTCACAAAGGGTGCAAGCTTACGCTGTG
>QHXC01000426.1 GCA_003222815.1 Acidobacteriota bacterium
CCAAAAAAGCTTGCCAACCTCAGAAGAAATACTTCAGAGCGAACTGCGCGATCCTGGGTTCCCTGCCGGTCGTTTCCTATCTCGGTTTCCAGCGCTCGAACGGATTGAACGGAGGGGCGGAGTTCTCCGACGATTCTCGATCGGGTCGCACTTCGTACACAAATAGCGCTTTGAAATCGGGAGGGTCTACCACGGAACTCCAGATCAACCGGACGTGACCGCGCCAGAAATTGTCGAGAACAGCCCAACTGTTACCGTCCCATTGAAAGGGTCCATACGATTCGGTTCGTATGGCTTCGCCTACATTGACAAACAGATGCGTAACGCCCTTCTTCCGCAGTATCTCCGCTACTTCGTCGCCGCTTTGCGCAGTACGAGAAATCGTGACGATCGGTTGGTTGTCAAACAATGACGACGGCACCACTGGGATGCGAGTGGGGTAAGTCCGCGTGTCCCCGGCCATCATCACTCTCGAGCCTGCCGGCAGGTTGTTATTCATCCAAACAAGGCCCTCATAATCTGGCATCGGATAAGAAAAATGCGCTTCCGCAAGGTAGTCGTGTTCAGAAACCATTCCTCCTACCACACGCCAACCATCCCTCAACCCGGTCAACACGAGCGTGTAATAGAGATTCCATGCAGCCGAGAAGATGCACAGCACTAGCAAAGTCTGACGTACTACAACGGCGGGTCGAAAGCTGAGGACTGCATGGGCCAGGAGCAGTGAAACGATTGCCAGAAGAGGCATACCGAACCGGATCTGCGCTGTTGTCGTCAATAACCACGCTACCCAAAGCCCGAGCGAATATCCGGCAAGCACGCCGCATGCGACGCCTGGTGGACGAATCACTAAGAGGAGAGGAAGCAAACCCAGCACTAGCGGCCCAATGAAATTCTGACCGCCATCTCTGCCATTCATGGTAATGAACCAAGGATCCCTGAAAAACCGGACGACCAATTCAAGAAGCGAGGACGCGCGCAGGAGTTGCGGGGGGCCGGTTTCTCTCGCAATATTGTTCCAACTGTGGTCTTCAACTCTGGGCTCACCCCAGATCGTTCCCGCGATCGGATACACGGGATTGTGGTGAAAGACCACGTTCTTCATGTAGAAGGGCAGCATGAATAATGCGGCGTACGCCAGGAACAATGCCAGTTGGCGGAAGACAATTTGCCACTGTTGCCGCTGTTGTCTTCTTCTCCAGGCGATGACAATGCACGCAACAGGTATTGTTAGAAGGCTAGTGTATTTACATGTCGCTGCCACGCCTGTGAAAAGCCCCGCCAGCTGTATCCACTGGCGGGTTCCCGGTTCTCCATGATCGCCCATAAGGGCGCGAGTCAAGGCAAATACAGCCAAGAACTGCAACGCACTCGATGCGACATCGATACCCGCGGCCGCGGCATTCAGGCCCACCAGAGGCATGCTAATGAAGATCAACGCTCCCAACAGACCCGCGCTTTGCGATAGATAACGCCTTTCAAACGCCACAAAGGCGAAAAACAGCAGCACCGTCATCGCGCCATGTAAAAGCCTCACAGTGATTTCATTGCCAACTGTAAGGGCAAACCCCCAAAACATCTGAACAACCATGACGAAGCTGGCGTAGGCAAAATTGGGCTCGTTGTAAATCCGGTGGTTCAGCAGGTAAAGATTTGGAACAGCCAAATGATAGTGGAGCGAATCATAGAAAATTTCCGGCGCGAGATCGCCCATAAGCAGAATCAGCCCAGCGACCACAAGAAGCGCGAATGCCGTTTTCGCCCACCATTCCTTAAGAGGAGTGATAGGTGGAATAGAGTTGCGCCAGTTCACTTGCGGCAGTCTTCTCGGGAAATAGGCGATCGAAGCTACAATGAGGACAAACCAAAAGACACTCACATACCACAATCGGAAAAACCCGAGCAGGAGCGTCGCCACGGAAATTGCGGCGAACCCTAATCCGGCAGAAAAAACTCGCTTTTCTAGAGGGGACAACTCCGCTGCAGGCAGCAGTTTGCCGAGAAGTTGTCCGCCACACTTGATCGCGATCCAGATAATCCAGAATGCAACGGCCAGGGCAGCGAGCCCTTTCGCCGAATAGGCGTGCCACAGGTGAAAACCCTGATAATCCTTGATGAGAGAGAGCAGTTCATCGCCGAAACGCGGAGTCCCTTTGACCTTCAGAAATAAAACGGCGCTAAACCACAAGACCGAGGCTGTTAGCGCACCATGTTCCCATGTGTACTTTCGCTTTGTAGCGGCAGTCAGTTGTTGACCTGAACTCATGAGCGAGTCAGTTTATCCTGCGGACGAGATCACCACACATGTTTGTCCGAGGACGAAAGCATTTTACCGCGGCGAGATCAAGGGCGACTGATTACTCATCGGCCATTGCGGCGCGCCCGGGATAAGTAACGGTCATTCTCGCTGCAGGCGCGGTCTATGACCGCACACCTTGCCTGATTCCGGGAGAAGCGCGCGGCCATAGACCGCGCCTATAGTTCATTTCGAACTTGACGGTTTCCTGTTGCCGCGATTAAATGCGAGCATACTCTTTTCAGATCGAGTGCAATAAAGGGGGTACTAGATGAGAACTTGGCGGAGGTCGGCAAACGCGGTGTTGGCGATGGTCGTGGCACTCACGGTCCTTGGCGGTGTGGTTTCAGGGCACCACGGACGTGCGGGCTACAGCAATCAGACAAGCACTGTGAAGGGCACTGTGACGTCCGTAGAATGGAAGAACCCACACGTCTTTATTAACTTCGACGTAACGGACGATAAAGGAACCATCGTGCATTGGGTTGGCGAACTATCCTCTCCATCCACCATGCTGGCAGCGGGTATGAGTAGAACCACGCTCAAACCCGGAGATGAAATTGTGGTTAAAGGTAAGGGAGGGCAGAACGGCACGCCTGTGACCCTTATCGACTCGATCACGAAAGATGGCAAGCCCGTGGTGGGTGACCCCAACCAGGAGGGCCGCTTTGTCAACGACACTCGGTGATCGATTTTGCTTCGGTTGAGCCGTTGACCCGCCAGGGTTGCTGATTTTCCAAACCGGCCTTTCGTCTGTATGGAGGAAGGCCCGGTTCTGCTTTTTACCGGTAGAACTAAGCGCGCCACCGGATTCTAGAGTCCGCTCGCCCTCGCTATGACTACAGGAACGGCTCACTGTCACTATTATTGAACGCGTCACCTCTGGTAACTGAACCCCTCGCTTTCACGATTGCACGGCTCCTATGCCAACTGTTACAGACTGTTATGTTGACTTGAAAACGTGATTTTTCAGTGTGCAGCAGTGGCGCTTTTTTTACAGAGAATCAGAGGTGTGCGGAGGGAAACGGCGATATGAACCTCAGCAGGCGCAGCTTTCTCGGGGTCGGCGTAAACGCAGCGGCTCTTATGTTCAAGGAACGGCAGCAGCCATCGTTTTCCGCGGACCGCTCATTGCCTCCGCTTGTGTTCATCCACGGCATCAAGGGTGGCGTGTTATCCGATGCGCAGGGTGTTGTGCATTGGCTCAACGTGTGGCAGGGTCTCGGTCTTGCGTCAACCGACTTGCGCTTGCCACTCAAATGGCAAGGGGAGGTGCAGGAGCGAGATGGGTTGGTCGCGACGGAACCGCTCAGCGCCGTGGCGTGGCACGAAGTTTATGCTCCATTCCTGCATTGGGCTTCGGCGTCCGGCCGAGTGTTTCGTCCATTTGCCTACGATTGGCGTCGAGATAATCAGGAAAATACGGACGAGCTCGTCAAGTTTCTGGAGAAAGTCAGCGGTGAGAACGGCGGCGCCAGGGTTCAAGTGGCGGCTCATAGTATGGGCGGTCTCATCACCTTCGTGGTGCTCAACCGCCGTCCCGACCTGTTTCACAGTGTTCTGTTTGCAGGTGTGCCGTTTGGTTCGTCGATCAGTTTTCTTGAGGACATGCACTCCGGCACCTCAAATGGTTTCAATAAGCGCATCTTGAATCCCCAAGTCTTGTTCACTTTCGTCTCGCCGTACACCCTGTTCCCGGCCGATCCGAAGGAGTCGGGGCTTGCGGATGCCCATGGGAACCGCATTATGCACGATTGGTTCTCGGTGGATGACTGGTCTCGCCAGAAATTGGGAATTTTTGCGATTTCCGGCTCGGGAGGCGTCACGGCAGAGCAGCGGGAACACCTGCGCAAGGCGCTCAATCGTGCCCGTCAGTTCAGGAGTTGGCTTGCCTTTAAAAAGTCGGTTCCGTACCCACCAATCGCAGTGCTGGCCAGTGATGCGCGGCCCACCCTGCTGACGGTGATACGCAACGGGCCACGATCCGTGAGAGGCTGGGATTTCATCACTGCTCCAAAGAAACCCGGCGATGAACGAGTCGACTTTGAGAGGGCCATAACGCCTGCAGGCGTGCCCCATAGCGTATTCAAAAGCTCGCGAGCTCATGAGGATTTGTTGAACGACACGCGCCAGGTTGGGGCAATACTGGCTCGGCTGGCCGAATAGACCAGCCGGAGAAACAAAATCAGGACGCGGCGCTGCGGGGCCGCCGCCTTAGTGTCCGATTGAGAGTTACTTCTTTGGCAGGAGACCGTTTTTCAATGCGTTGTTCAGATTTTTGCTCAGCGCCGCATCGGCGTCGAACGGTAATAAAAAGCCGGACCGTACAAGATTCTTGATCGCGTTTTGCAGCAGGGAAGAGTAGGTCTCGACGTTTCCGTAGCGCTCTTCGATCGACATCCGCGGATCACCGCTTGCAAGCCGGTCCGCTTTGGTTTTCGGGAACGGAATGTACTGACCGGAACCTTCACAACCATCGCCGCCCTGCGGTCCGGCGCGGAGCGCCCAACCTGTGTAAGTCGCGAGCGGCACCTGAACCTCCGGCAGGCGAATACCGGCAATATCATTGCCGTCCGCATCAGTCTTGGGCACAAAGCTCGGGTAAATCGGGCCATTCGCCGGATTGTCCTGGTAGGGCGGAGTAAACGTTGGTGGGTTAATCGTCGGAATTCCCGTTGTGTAAAAGTGCGGCCCGTAGTTCAGCAAATACCGTGTTGTTTTGAGCCCCGTGTATGTGACGCCGGGTATGCGAGGGAATCCGGTTGAGCTTTGATCGGGCTTGACCAACGTACCATCCGAGAGTTTCGGGGACTGGCTTGGGGGTGGTAGCGTCCCGGCCGTGACCCATTTGTCCAAAGCAGTAAACAGCGCTCGCTGCACTGCCTGCGAATCGAGAGGATTCAGAAACTGC
>QHXC01000427.1 GCA_003222815.1 Acidobacteriota bacterium
AAATGTTTACCGTGACTCCAAAAAGATTGAATCAGCAAGCGCAGTACTATACGGATGCGGAGGCCGACAAACACTTGAAAGTGCGCATGGCTGTGAAGGCCGGTCCTCACGACATTGGAGCGACCTTCATCAAGAAAGATTCGGCACTGCTTGAAACCGAGCATCAGCCATATCAGGCACACTTCAACTTCTACCGTCATCCGAGAACTCAGCCGGCCGTCTATTCCGTCTCCGTCACCGGCCCATTTGATGCGACTGGTGTCGGCGACACGCCGAGCCGCCGCCGCATCTTCGTCTGCCGTCCCGCAAAGACTTCGGATGAGGAACGCTGCGCCACAAACATCATCTCGAATTTGGCTCGCCGCGCGTATCGGCGGCAGGTGACGAACGACGACCTTCGAGTTCCTCTCGCCTTTTACAAGGACGCACGCGCCGAAGGAAATTTTGAGGCAGGCATTGAAATGGCGCTGCGCGCGGTTCTGACGAGCACCGAGTTCATATTCCGCATCGAGCGGGACCCGGAGAACATCGGGCCGAACCGGTCATACCGCATCAACGATGTTGACCTGGCGTCTCGCTTATCGTTTTTCCTGTGGAGCAGTATTCCGGACGACGAATTACTGGACCTCGCGATTCAGGGCAAACTTCACGATCCGGCAATACTTGAGCGGCAAGTGCGGCGAATGCTGGCGGATTCTCGCGCGCAATCGCTGGAGAGTAATTTCGCCGGACAGTGGTTGTACTTGCGCAATCTGGCGACAGCAGGCCCCGATGGCCGGCAATTCCCGGACTTCGACGATAATCTGCGGCAAGCGTTCCGTCGCGAGACGGAGCTGTTTTTTGAAAGCATCGTGAAAGAGGATCGCAGTGTGGTCGATCTTTTGAACGCGAACTACACATTCCTGAATGAACGGCTCGCGAAGCACTACGGCATTCCGAATGTGTATGGGAGCAACTTCCGGCGCGTCACGCTGGCTAACGACAGCATTCGCGGCGGACTTCTTGGGCAGGCAAGCATCCTCACTGTGACTTCCTACGCGAACCGCACCTCGCCGGTTTTGCGTGGAAAGTGGGTTCTCGAGAACATCCTCGGCACGCCACCGCCGCCGCCGCCGCCGAACGTGCCGCCTCTTACCGAAGACAATCCGGTGGGCAAGGTTCTTACGATGCGCGAACGCATGGCGCAACACCGGACAAATCCGGCGTGCTCGAGTTGCCATCAACTGATGGACCCGATCGGCCTGTCGTTTGAACACTTCGATGCGACCGGCCGCTGGCGGAATCAAAGTGAAGGAGACATTCCGATCGATGCCGCGGGAGCGTTGCCCAGCGGTACCACGTTTGAGGGCGTCACCGGCCTCAAGCGGGCGTTGCTGAACCGCCCCGAATTGTTTGTCACAACCGTGACCGAAAAGATGCTGACGTATGCGTTAGGCCGCGGAATGGATTACTACGATGCTCCCGCAGTTCGCGCGATCACGCGCGAGGCCCGCAATAATGACTATCGCTTCTCGTCGCTCATTCTGGGCGTCGTGAAGAGTGCACCATTTCAGATGAGGAGGTCTCAATGAGCGAAGCGAATGCAAGCCCGACAGGGCGCAGCCATCAAATAATGAGCGAAGCGAATGCAAGCCCGGCAGGGCGCAGCCATCAATTAATGATCGTCACGAAAAAGGCTCTGCCCCGGCGAACGTTTCTGCGAGGGATGGGAGTTACGTTAGCCCTACCCTTGTTGGACGCGATGGTTCCGGCACTTTCGGCAATGACACCGGCCGCAAATCCGGTGCGGCGTTTGGGTTTTGTTTACATCCCGATGGGGATGAACCCGGTGCCGTGGGTACCTAAAGGTGAAGGCAGGATCACCGAGTTATCGCCTTCCCTCGCATCGCTCATGCCGTTTTTGGATCAGGTGACTGTCATTTCGAACACCGAGCTGAAAATGGCGGCCTCTCCAGGCAATCACGCGACGGCGAACTCCGCCTTCCTCAGCGCTAAACTCGCCAAGAGGACCGAAGGAAGCGACTACGAGTTGTCGACGACGGTCGATCAAATCGCGGCAAAACAAATCGGAAAGGACACGCAGATCCCATCGCTCGAGTTGGGAACCGACCTCATCGCTCAGGTCGGGAACTGCGACAACGGATTTGCTTGTGTGTACCAGAACAATCTGTCCTGGTCATCGCCGACGACTCCGCTTCCCACCGAGGCGGATCCCCGCGTCCTGTTCGAACGCTTGTTTGGTGACGGAGGCACGGTTCAGGACCGCCGTGCCGAATTGCGAAAGAACCGGAGCATACTCGATTGGGTGACCGAGGACATGGCGCGCCTTCAGAGGAAGCTTGGTGCGGGCGACCGCACGAGGGTTGATCAGTATATGGATTCCGTTCGCGAGGTCGAGCGCCGTATTCAGAAGGCCGAGCAACAAACAGGTGAGTCCACGTTGCCCGATCTGGATCGTCCGGCGAGCGTACCCGCGGAGTGGGAGGATCACGTAAAACTGATGTTCGATTTGCAGGTCCTCGCTCTGCAGGCCGACATCACACGCGTTATTACGTTCCAGATGGCGCGTGAAACCAGCACACGGACCTATCCGCAGATCGGCGTGCCCGAGCCGCACCATCCCACATCCCATCACGCCAACGATCCGGAAAAGCTGGCGAAGCTGGCGAAGATCAATGGGTACCATGTGTCCCTCTTCGCGTACTTGCTGGGCAAACTGAAAGCCACGCCGGATGGCAACGGTACGCTGCTGGATCATTCGACTTACATCATAGGCAGCGGTCTCGGCAACCCATCGGTGCACAACCATACGAACCTGCCGCTCGTCGTGGCCGGAGGCCACAAAGGCGCACGACACATCCATTACACGGAGCCGGCACCTCTGGCGAATCTTCACCTGACCCTGCTCGAAAAAGCGGGTATTCATCAGGACAGCTTTGGCGACAGCAACGGGCGCATCGAGGAGCTCCTGTGATGGCAGAGAAAATCGTACGCGCCGGCTGGCTGATCGCACTGCTTTTCATGATCAGTTTTGGGGCCGCCGGCGCGGTCCCCGTTCGTTTAATCGAGGCCGTCAAAGCCGCTGATAAAGCCGCGATTCGAGAGTTACTCCGGCAGCGTGTCGATGTGAATGCTGCGGAGCCCGACGGGGCGACGGCGCTCCACTGGGCAGCTCGCGCGAATGATTTGCAAACGGCCGAGATGCTGATTCGCGCTGGCGCAAACGTCAAGGCCGCAAACCGCTATGGGGTTACGCCGCTTTACCTGGCCTGCACGAATGGAAACCCGGCGCTGATTGAAATGCTGTTGAAGGCCGGAGCGGATCCCAACACGGCCCTGCCCGAGGGCGAAACAGCATTGATGACGGCGGCGCGCAGCGGCAACGTCGATGCCGTGAACGCGCTTGTCGCGCATGGCGCGGACATCAACCGCAAGGAAACGTGGCGCGGGCAGACCGCGCTGATGTGGGCGGCCTCAGAAGGCCACTCTGATGTGATCCGCGTTTTGCTCGCGCATGGCGCGGATATGCGCGCCCGTTCGAATGGCGGTTTTACGCCGCTCCTGTTTGCCGTGCGCGAAGGCAACATCGGCACAGTCAAAACGCTGCTTGAAGCGGGAGCGGACCTCAACGAATCGCTGCCTGCGCGCCGACGGACTGGCGGGACGCCGGACGCCCAAACCGAAGCAGGAATCAACGCCTTCATGTTGGCTGTCGGCAATGTTCATTACGAGCTTGCGGCATTCCTGCTGGATAAAGGCGCCGACCCGAACTCTGCTCCGCAGGGATTTACGGCGCTGCACCAGATTTCCTGGCTGCGCCGGCCCGGAACCGGCGACAACAACCCGGCACCGCAAGGATCCGGCAATATGGATAGCCTGGAATTCGTCAGAAAGCTTGTCGCGCGTGGAGCGAATGTAAATGCTCGCGCCACGAAACAAGCGAATATGGGTGTTACCATCCGGTTCCACTCGATCGGTGCAACGCCGTTCCTGTTGGCAGCCAGAACCGCCGATGTCCAACTCATGCATCTCCTGCTCGAGCTCGGCGCAGACCCACTGCTACCGAACGAAGACGGCACGACGCCGTTGCTGGCGGCGGCGGGAGTCGGCACCAATTCGCCTCTCGAAGAGCCTGGAACCGAACCCGAAGTCATGGAAGCCGTGAAGCTGGTGTTGGAACGTGGTGGTGGTGACATCAATACCGTCGACAAGAACGGCGACACTGTGATGCACGGCGCCGCTCACAAGCATGTTCCCTCTGTTATACGTTTCCTGGCTGAGAAGGGCGCGAAGGTCCAAATCTGGAATCAGCCGAACAAAGCAGGACAAACGCCGCTGAAGGTTGCGGAAGGCGTGCTGGTCGGAATGAATATTGTCAGTCACGCTCCTTCAGCCGCGGCTATTCGTGAACTCATGGGCCTCAGCGCGGAGGATCGCAACGCGGAGCGAGGCTCTGCAACGAAGTGACATTCACACGCGTTTCGTCAGGTTCACGAATCAGAAAGCCCTTCAATATAACGGTGTTTCTGTTACTTAGGGGCTGACACTAACTTTCACGTGAACGTTCGTCCAGCAGCACTGGAAACCGCCGCCGCCGTCTCCGCTAGCATCGTTGACTTGTGCGCGCAGAATGTATTCACCGGGCACGCCGAAGGTGGCGGACGTCGACACTTTGCCGTCCGCGTCCATTTTGGGTTTGGCGTCGGCGAAGGTTACGGTGCCGGGTCCGCGGAACTTGCTCCACGTGATCGTTGCAGGTGGGTTGTTGTTGGGTCGTGCTTCGGGAGGACGCAATCCATCATCGGTTAACCATGCGGTCAAGGTGAGTTCTTCAGACAACTTCGTACTAAACGTCCGCGCAATTCCTCGCGGCGGACCCTGGTAGGCGATGCCTTCGGGCTCGAATCTCAAGAGGGGGGGCGTGTTTCCGATGCCGGCGTCCTTAAAAGGTTCGATCACCCAAAGAGGATTCAGGCTCATCGGAACGGACGTGGTCTGGCCGTTGGCAACCAATGTCCAGG
>QHXC01000428.1 GCA_003222815.1 Acidobacteriota bacterium
TGTTCTGCTCGCGCTGACCGCGTCCAACTACTCGCTGGTCTTCGTCGTGGCCTTTGTCCTGTCGCTCTTGCCGGTCTTCATGGTGGGGCGCTACGTTCAGGAGAGAAGCGAAACGAACGAAGCGGACGAAGCCGTGCGGAAGAGCGATGGGGCGGTTCCTGCCGAACGCAACGCGTATCCTGCGGCGAACTCCATTGCGGCTTCGAGATCGGGGCTGGCCATATTCTCGTACGTTGGACTGGGCGTCATGATCAGCGGCACAGCGCAAATGTTGCGAGGCTTGCTCCCCATCCTGGCGACGCAGTATGCCGGCCTGAGCGAGGCGCAGACCGGCGTCATCTACACGGCCTCGACGCTCGTCGTGATCTTTGCCGGGCCGCTCTTCGGTTGGTTGTCGGACAATGTGAGCCAGAGGCTGGTCCTCATGGTCAGAGGCATTGCCAACACGCTTTCCTCCATTCTGTTCGTCGCTTGTCCCAACCTCGCCGGCATTGCCATAGGCAAAGCGGTCGACGATCTGGGCAAGGCCGCTTTCAAGCCCGCCTGGGGAGCGCTCATGGCCGACGTTTCGAGCCTGGACAAGAAGCGCCGCGCTCGAACGATCGGCTTCATGTGCCTGTCAGAAGATGCTGGCGAGATCGCCGGCCCGGTCCTGGCCGGCTTTCTGTGGAGCGCCTGGGGTGTGCCGGTCGTGATGGGTGTACGTGTTCTGCTTGCCCTCGTCACCGAGGTCTACGCGACGATGCTGGTGGGCTTCCTAAACAAGCAACAGAGAATGGAAGACTTCTCCGTACCGCTAGCCGCCACCCGGACGATCGGCGAGTTTTCCGGGCGTGACGCAGGAACCCATTCCGGCTGAGACATGGAGCTTCGGAGTCGAAATCACGCCGCATTCAGGATCGTTGTGCCGTTGCTCGGAGCAGCGTATCTTGTCCGCGGCCTGCTGCGGGGGCGCATTTGGGGCAAGGCGGTGCCGCCTGAGTCTATGCCGATAACAAGGGCGATTCGCTTCTCAATCGTTCTGAGTTTGCTTCTCGCGCTGCCGCCGGCCGCGGCCCTCGCCCAGGATTCCAAACCACAGCAGGATCCGAAGCCAACGCTCCGGATCGTCCGCGTGTCCGAGCCTCCCCAGTTCGACGATTTCGGGGGCCGCGCGGACAGGCTCGACAGCACGCGGGCAGTGCCGGTGACCGGCTTCCGCCAGCGTGATCCCGGCGACGGCGCCGCGGTGAGCGCGCCTACGACGGCCTACTTGAGCTACGACGATGCCAACCTCTACGTGGTCTTCGTCTGCAAGGACGACACGGCGAAGGTCCGGGCCAGTCTGGCCAATCGCGAGGACGTTGGGGGCGACGATGGTGTCGCTGTGTACCTCGACACTTTCCACGATCACAAGCGCGCCTACGTGTTCTGGGCAAACCCGCTGGGTGTGCAGCTCGACGGAATCATGACCGAAGGGCAGGACGACGACTACAGCTTTGATACGGTGTGGCAATCGGACGGACGGCTGACGCCGGACGGCTACGTCGTGCGGCTTGCCATCCCGTTCCGAAGCCTGCGGTTCGGGAGCGGGGCCGTGCAATCCTGGGGCATCGCCCTCGGCCGTTTCATCCGGCGCTACAACGAAGAGTCCTACTGGCCCTATGTCACGAAGCGGGTCGCTGGCTTCGTGCCGCAGTTCGCGACGCTAGAGGGACTGCAGGACATCGCCCCGGGACGCAACGTCCGGTTCAACCCTTACAGCGCGTTCACCGGTGCGCGGTTTCTGGATGCCGGCGTCCCGGCATTCCGCCGCGAGAACGACCTGCGCATCGGGCTCGACGCCAAGACGGTGTTGGGCGGCGCGCTCACGCTCGACGGCACGGTGAATCCCGACTTCAGCCAGGTCGAGTCCGACCAGCCCCAGGTGACCATCAACGAACGCTTCGAGGTGTTCTTCCCCGAGAAGCGGCCCTTCTTCATCGAGAACGCGGGCTACTTCCAGACGCCGGTGAACCTGTTCTTTTCCCGGCGGATCGCGGACCCGGGGACGGGCGTGCGACTCACCGGAAAGGCGGGTCGCTGGGCGGTCGGCGCGATCGGGACCGACGACCGCGCACCGGGCGCTGCGCTCGGGGGCGGGCGAGCCGGCATCGGCGTGGTGCGCGTCCAGCGCGACTTCGGTGGCGAGTCCACCGTCGGGATGCTCGCCAGCGACCGGTCGCTCGCCGGCGGCTCGAACCGCGTGGTCTCGGCCGACACCCGCCTGAAACTGACCAGGACCTGGATCTTCTCCGGCCAGGCGATGGCGACACAAACCCGGGGCACGAGCGGCGCCCGGTCGTCGGGGACCGGCTTGTACGCGGACTTGCTGCACGACGGGCGCAACCTCGACTACAGTGCCACGTACCTCGACCTGAGCCCGTCGTTTGAGACGCAGCTTGGCTTCGTGAAACGCGTCGGGATCCGGCAGCTCGGCCAGCAGCTCCAGGTGGTGCGGCGCCCAAAGGGTCCCATCGTGAGGTTCGGCCCCACATTCACGACGTCGCTCGACTGGGACCGGAACGGACGCCTGCTGGACCGCTCGCTGGAAGCCTCCTTCGAAGTGAAACTCCGCCGCGAGACGAAGTTCGTGGTCGCGAGGGAGCAGGCGTTCGAGTTGTTCGGCGATTTGCCGTTCGACACGCACCGGACGAGCGCGACCCTCCAGAGCGAATGGCTGAAGTGGCTCGCGGGGTCGGCCAAGATCGGGCTCGGCACAGCGGTGAACCACAAGCCGCCCAAGGGGCTGGCACCATATCTTGCCGATGCGGAGGATGGGCAGGTCGGACTTACGTTCCGGCCCATGCGGCGGCTGCGGCTCGATCACACGTTCCTCTACGAGCGCTTGACGACGCGGCCGGGCGCGTCTCCGGCGGGCGGCTCTTCTCTGCGGATCCTCGCGAACCGCATCCTGCGCGAGAAGGTGAACTACCAGTTCACCCGCGCTCTCTCCTTCCGCGCCATCGTGGACTATGCGACGGTGGATCGGAACTCGACCCTGTCGCGGGTGGAGCCGGAGCATCGCTGGGGAATGGACCTTTTGCTCACCTACCTGGTCAACCCGGGCACCGCGCTGTACGTGGGCTACAGCGACCGCTACGAAAATCTCCGGATGCTTCCCGGCAACCCGCCAACGCTCGAGCGCAGCGGCTCGCCCGTGATGTCCGTGGGACGGCAGGTGTTCGTGAAGCTGAACTACCTGTGGCTCTTCTAGTCTGAGTCATTTTTATTCAAAACCTGCGGTGAAACGTTCCATTTGTGCTCGACGGATTTCAGTTCACCGCAACCATCGCCCAATTGCCGACTTTGTTCAGAACGTCTGCTCTGGTAGCTTTAACTGTGACCTGTGAGTAATCATTCGAACGAATAGAGGGGAAACGCCGATGTCTAGCCAAGATCCTGATAACCTCAAGAACGAACTCGAACGACTCCGCGCCGAAAACGATCGGTTGAAGAGAGGCAGCGCAAAGGGACTGACTCTAAAAGTCAGCGAGAAGGGCGGCGTTTCCGTTTACGGCCTCGGTCGCTTTCCGGTGACCTTGTACAAGGAGCAATGGAAGAAACTGCTCGATATGAGTGATGAGATCCGCAACTTTATTGAAGTCAATGACAGTCAGTTGAAATCCAAGGAATGAATCTTCGACAACGTCGCGCCAAGGGGAAGATTCCGGCGAATGCGCCTTCCGGAGCGTCATGACGCTCTAGCGATCAACCGACAACCAGCGCGCCGTGCTGGCTCTGACCCTCGGTCATTCCCCGGGCCTTCATCCAGGCGTAGGCTCGATCGAACAGCGTTTGATCGTAATAGTCGACGTGTTTGTAGTGGACAAACGCACGCAACAGCTCGTGCGGTTTCAACGCGCCCTTGGCCTGTGCGCACACGTGATGGGCGTACTTGTAGAAATCGGCGTTGATGAGATCGACGGCCTCGTTCTCTGCATCGTAGTAAGCCTTGCGCTGTTCCGGGGTTAATTCTGCCGCCACAACCTCGCCGCCCCGATAGAACGAAGCCGCGATGATGTGTGCGCCTTCCTTGAGACCGAGACTGATGAAGGGCTCCATCACCGTGACTGCCCGATAGTCGCCATTCTTGAGCCCCTCCCAGCGCTTCTGCGGCAGTCCACCCGGTTGAATGTGAATATGCTCGCTCCCAACTGCGCTTTCGAGCATTTGGATTGTCGTGTAGTGGGAGCCGGTCAGCTCTTGAACTACGACAGGAACGTCGAACATGTCGCGCGGCGTTTGCAGCTTGTCATCGAAGGTCAGGATGGCCTGCGCTGCGATCGCTGCGCGCAAGGCCGCAACCTTGCCGCCGCGCTGGCCGCGCTCCAACCGGTCGATGCTCGCCCACTCGCAGACGTTGTAGCTGTCGGCCGAGCCGCACTCGAAAAGCCCTTCCTTGAGCCGGTCGAGAACCGGCTTCTCCGCGCTGTCCTTCTCGCGATCCGCGTAGCTTGCCGAGAAGCTGACGTCTAACCCCGCTTTGGCGAACAGCCCCTCCTCGATGCCGACGATCACGGGCAAATCAAATACCGGGTTGTTGGGTGCAATTTTCACGGCGGTCCTGGTCGCGGATGTCATGGCCTATCCCTCCCGATGCAATGTCCCGCCGGTTTCGGCGGCACGTGCTCAGCCAGCATACTGCGGCCGGATTGGCTTCCGCAATTGAAAGGCGACACACCAGGCTTCCACCGCTTTAGCTGAAGAAGACAGAGCGGTAACCTTATTAATGGCGCGCAGCCCATTCGCGCCATCGCGCAGTTCGCGGCTAAAAAACTGAGTCAGCACGGTATAAGATGAGGTGTGCAACTTCCTGTGAACCCGCCGATCCCGCCGATGCTCGCAAAGAGGGTGGGCGAATTACCGATGGACGGGACATGGATCTTCGAACCGAAGTGGGATGGGTTCCGCGCGTTGGTCTTCCGCGACGGGGACGAGATCCTGATTCAGAGCCGCGACGAAAAATCGCTGAACCGCTACTTTCCCGAGTTGCTCGTGCCGCTCCAATCAAAGTTGCCTGCCCGTTGTGTGCTCGACGGCGAAATCGTTATTGCTAGGAGTGGTGCGCTGGACTTCCAGGCGCTGCAGCTCCGCATTCATCCAGCCGCGTCGAGGGTGAGACTGCTGTCACAAGAAATCCCGGCATCGATCGTGTTCTTCGACCTGCTTTGCGATGGGCACCGAGATCTGCGGGGCACGCCGTTCCAAAGGCGACGCCAGGAGCTGGAATCGCTGCTCTCATCCGCGGCGCCGCCGATGCATCTGACTCCGGCAACCACTGAAGTGAGCGTGGCGGCGGATTGGTTTCGTCGCTTCGAGGGTGCGGGTCTCGACGGCGTCATCGCCAAGCCGATTTCGGGAACCTACGAGCCTAACAAGCGCGTGATGTTCAAGGTCAAGCACGAGCGCGATTGTGATTGCGTCGTAGCGGGCTTTCGATGGCACAAGAAGGGTGAGCGCACGGCTGTCGGCTCACTCCTGCTCGGCCTTTTCGACAACACCGGCGCGCTGCAGCACGTCGGCGTCTGCGCGAGCTTCACGCAAGTGAACCGCCAGGAGCTCGCGGAATACCTCGGTCCCTACCGCAAGGACGCCCTCGCCGCCCATCCTTGGAAGCACTGGGCCGAGGCGGGATCCGCAATTGGCGAAGCCGAGCATCGCATGCCTGGCGGCCAGAGCCGCTGGAGCCAGGGCAAGGACCTGTCCTGGGAGCCGCTACGTCCCGAGCTGGTGGTCGAAGTCGCGTACGACCATATGCAGGGCCGCCGCTTCCGTCACACGGCGCAATTTCGCAGGTGGCGCACGGACAAGAAGCCGAGCGACTGCACCTATTCCCAGCTCGAAGTCGTTCCGCCGCAGGAGCTATCGGCGATTTTTGGCGGCGGTCGCTGAGCCAGAGGCGTGACATCCTTACGCACCTTTGTTCGAGACGCGGTTCGAAACGCGCCTGTTGCGCCATTCGCGGGTCGGATCGTCGTCAGGGTCGGGGGTTTCTTGCCGTGGTCGCAGCGCTTCCGGTACATGGCGCAGGTTCACTCGGATGCGGGTCCAGGTGGATGACCTGCCTCGCATGGAATCGACCAGCACGTCGTCCACGGCGAGAAGCCTGGCCACTTCAGCATGTTTGCTTTTCCATCTTTCCAGACCCGCGAGCGCGGCGTCTTTGTTGGGAGAGTTCGCGATCACCAGGAGTGGCATCTTCGTCTGCGGCGGCTTCTTCGCGGTGGACCTGGCGCGTGAGGGAGCTACGCGCGGCCCTTCGCCCTCCATCTTACGAAAATGCGGCGGCCAGGGCGCGTCGCCGAGACCGGCGGCCTCGTCTTGTGCCGCGAGCTCGAGCAATTTTTCGAGCGAGCCCGGCGCGGCTTCGATACCTGCATGCGGATCGCCGAGTTCCGCGAAGCGCTTCGGAATTGTGAGGACGGTGAAGTCGGCTGGCTCGCAGTCGGGGACCTCATGCCAGTGAAGCGGTGCGGACACGCGGGCGTCAGGAAGCGGGCGCACGGAATACGCGGAGCATGTCGTGCGATCCTTCGCATTCTGGTTGTAGTCGAGGAACACGCCGTGACGCTCTTCCTTCCACCACTTCGAGCTGGCCAGACCGGGCGCGCGCCGCTCGACTGCACGCGACAGCGCGAGCGCCGCGCGACGTACCTCGCCGAAGGTCCAGCGCTGTTCGATCCGTACATTCACGTGCATCCCGCGTGAACCGCTGGTTTTTGGCCAGCCGCGAAGCCCTGCCTCTTCGAGCAGCAACCTCACCTCAAGGGTCACGCGGCGCACGTCCGCCCAGCTGACACCAGGGCCGGGATCGAGATCGACGCGCAACTCGTCGGGGTGCTCGAGATCGCTGGAGCGTACGGGGTGCGGGTGTAGTTCAATGCAGCCCAAGTTGACGATCCAGGCGAGACCCGCCGCATCATCGACAACGACTTCTTCCGCAGTGCGGCCCGAAGGAAACGACAGCGTCACCGTTCGCAGCCACGCGGGCCGCCTGGCGGGCGCGCGCTTCTGGTAAAACGCCTCGCCCTCAGCACCGTCGACGAAGCGCTTGAGAACGAGCGGACGATCCCGGATTCCAGCCAGAGCGCCTGGCGCAACCGACAGGTAGTAGCGGATGAGATCGAGCTTCGAGAGCCTCGTCTGCCTCGAAAAATACGGCTTGCCAGGGTGGGTCACTCGGACCTCGCGTCCCTCGATCGAGAGCACCTCGGCGGCTTCTTCCTTCCTCACAAAAACAGGCTAACATTGGCCGCCTCAACTTTAGCCGCGGATTGCGCGGATGACGCGGATGGGCCGCTCTCACCCCGATGGAAACCACGCGTACAGTCTGGTGCGGCCCATCCGCATCATCCGCGCAATCCGCGGCTAAAAACGTTATCGCTAAGGATATTGCGGATTTTTGTTGGGTAGTGGCGATCGGCGATGGCCGATCTCCGATTTTGGAAGCGCTGCTGCCCAACACATGGCAGGCCAGCCACGTCGCAAAGCAACTTCTAAGGTCCGGAACAGCCGCAGCCGCCAACTACGGCAATCCTAACGGGACAGAAGAAATGTCATTTTTGTGGGCTGCCCCAGTGGCGATAGCAACGACAGCCGAGGGTTGGCAATCGTACTGCCCAGGTTCATCACAAAGATCTCGGAACTGAATCCGGCCCCATCGACGATCTGCGGGAAATAGAGAACGGCATCATTCCGGAGTACCTCCAGGGATTCGACAGGTAAGGCCGCCAGCAGGAATCGGTCGGCCGTAGACGTCGATCTCAGTGCGATGGCATGAATCGGACTATCTGCGGATATCTCGAGAGTTCCACGGAAACCTCGTGGCAGCGACGGAAAGAGCTGCGAAACAAAAGTGGCGGTCTGTGTTCGGGGGGCCAGCGTGATAGTCGAACTGGCTGGAAGTGCAGTGCCCTGATTATTGTAAACGGTTAAACGAATCACTGCGGGATTACTACCGTCGTTCAGAACAGCGACGCCGCTGTCATGTCCCCGCGTGAAATCCACAAACGTTTGGGAACGCCGGGCTGGTGCGGAGGGATAGATACCGGTCATGCCGATCAATCGTCCGTTCTGCCGCAGTTGGATGATGCTCCGCAGGGCGGGGCTGGACTGACCGGCATCCGCCCGTCCGACGACGTAGCCGCTCAGCAGCTCTCCGCCGCCAGTCCCGGAGGACAGGACCTGCGTCCCATATGCGGGAATTGTGTATCGGGCGGCCGTTCCCAGCAACGCCCCGGTCGTGGATCGCCACTCCAGGCTTCCGGTGATTGGCACGGACTGCGTATTCATCAAAATCGCGTCGGTTGTGTATCCGCCGCCGTCCGCAAAATGTGTCAGATAGAAAGTACTCGGTGTGGGCTCTGCAAGGTCCGCGACAGGAACCGTCGTCATGAGAAACTCACCGGTCTCATTGATCGCAGTCCGAAGTGTCACGGCCACGACTGGGGCCGACGCGAGCATGGTAATGGAGCCGCGGAAGGCCGGCGGGAATGAATAGGCCGGGAACAACTCATTCAAGAAACGGCCGGACTGCTCACCCGCCGCCAGATCCAGGGAAGCCGATGTCGCAACCGTGCCATCGGCATTCCTCAACTGGAGGCTTAGCGTGCTTGGTCCTAGTGGCGCGGCTACTGCGATTCCGGTGTCCGCGCTGTTCGTGCGCTCCACATAGATCGAGGCGCGTCTGACGGTGCCTAGTGCCGGAACGGCAGTT
>QHXC01000429.1 GCA_003222815.1 Acidobacteriota bacterium
GTTCCACATCGTCCCCACGAATGGGCAGCCGGTCGACAAGGATCTGCCACCATCATGGTTTGGGGATTCGAGGGGCCATTGGGATGGAGATACACTGGTCATCGAAACAACCAATCTGAATGGCTATACCCGTGTCGATACTATCGGTCATCCGATGAGCGAAAAGGCCCGCATCATCCAAACGTTCAAGCGCGTTGACTTCGGCCACGCCGAGCACACCTACACGCTCGATGATCCGAAGACATACACGAAGCCCTGGACGATTACGGAAACATGGACTCTCAAGCCAGACGTCCGGATCATGGAATACTCTTGCGAAGAGGGCAACCACGACCTCTATAGCGGTCATATCAAATCCTGGCACCCGCCAGATGAGAAGGAATGATTCAATTGGACAGGTCAGAAGGGGACAGACACCGAATTCTTGAAAAGACAGAATTCGGTGTCTGTCCCCTTCTGACCTCCGCCTGCTGTTTCAACTAGTCGTACGCACTTTCTTGCCTGCTGCCGCTCATCCCCATATACTGCGCGTAAATAATTGGCTGCGCGAATCCAGCCAAGTGTCTGGCCACAGATTTAGCGGATGAAACGGAGATTAAAAAAGATGAACCATCGATATCTACTTCCAGTGATCGGAGTGGTGTTGCTGACCGCAATGCCCCTGGCGGCTCAGCCCTCGAAGACTTACACGCCACGCCACACTCCCGACGGCCAGCCGGACCTGCAGGGAATATGGACGAATCCCACCATTACGCCCTTTGAACGGCCGATTGAACTTGCAAGCAAAGAATTTCTCACGCAGAAGGAAGTGGCTGAACTGGAATCGCGCGCGGCTGACAATCGCGTGGATCGTCCTCCCAGTGAAGGCGACGTCGGCAACTAAAATCAGTTCTGGTTCGATTCGGGAACAAAGGTCGTTTCGACCAGAAGAACGTCGCTGGTCGTGGAACCGCGTGATGGGAGAGTTCCGGTAAGGCCCGAGGCCGAAGCGAAAAGAGATTACAACCTTGCACACAACGCCGACTCCTACGAGTACATGAGCCTGTGGGACCGGTGTATCACGCGCGGCGTGCCGGCCGGGATGTTCCCTGCCGGTTACAACAACGCATACCAGATTGTGCAGATTCCCGGCTACGTCGTGATTCTCTACGAGATGATTCACGAGGCTCGTATCATTCCGCTGGACGGGCGCCCGCATCTCTCAGCCAACATCCGGCAGTGGAACGGCGACTCGCGTGGCCGATGGGAAGGCAATACGCTGGTCGTTGACACCACGAATTACAACGGAAAGGGCTGGATCGCTACAAGCGCGGCGACCGGACGCATTAAGGGAATTCCGCAGAGTGAGGCTTTGCATGTCGTGGAACGCTTCACGCGTGTCGACGCCGACACCATCGGCTACGAAGTCACAATCAATGATCCCAACGTGTACACATCATCGTGGAAAGTGGCTATTCCCTTGGTCAGGGACGCGAGCTATCAAATCTTTGAGTATGCGTGCCACGAGGGCAATCAAGCTGTAGGAAACGTCCTCAGTGGAGGCCGCGCTCTGGACAAGGCCACCGAAGAAGCCGCGAAGAAGGGATCGAAGTGAAAGACCTTTTCCGGACGGAGAGTTTATGCGCCTGATCAAGATACTGCTTTGTGCTCTGCTTTTGGTTGCGGTGTGTCTGTCGGCGGTTGGAATGCAACAGCGCCAGGCAACCGGAGCTGCGATCCTGTTCGAAGGCGCGCGGCTGATCATGGGCGATGGCAAGGCGCCTATCGAAAACTCCGCGTTCATCGTCAATAACGACCGGTTCTCCAGCGTTGGCAGGAAAGGTGAGCTTCAACCTCCTCCGGGCGCTGCGCGCATCGATTTGACCGGCAAAACCGTCATGCCGGCGATGGTCGACGTCCACAGCCACTTCGGGTTCCTGAAGCAGCTGGACGGAAGCATGTCGAAGGCGAACTTCAACCCAGACAATCTGCTCGACCATCTGAAGCGCTACGCATATCACGGGTTCGCTGCGGCCATCAGTATGGGCACTGACATGGGGGATTTGCCGTATCAGTTACGGGAAGAGGTCCACCCGGGCGCCGCGCTGTTTCGCACGGTGGGCCGTGGATTGGCCTGGCCGGGATCGGGGCCAAACGATCCGGCGAGAAATGACGCGCCGTATGTGGTCACGACCGTCGAACAGGCCAGAAACGCCGTGCAGGATCTGGCCCCTCATCGTCCCGACTTCGTCAAGATCTGGGTGGATGACAGAAACCATACGCAGAAGAAGCTGACTCCGGAACTCTATGGAGCCGCTATTGCTGAAGCTCACAAACACAATCTCCGTACAATCGCTCATGTTTACGATTTGGAGGATGCCAAGGGTCTGGTGCGAGCCGGCATCGAGGGCTTCACGCACCTGGTTCGGGATAAAGATATTGATGACGAATTCATCGCGCTGCTCAAGCAACACCCGGGTGTCTTCTTTACGCCCAACCTGGGGATCACCAGCCGTGCGATGGAACCCGGACGGCCCGCGTGGCTCGACGACCCACTGTTGCATGAGACCATTCCTCCCCGTGAGATCGCACGCCTGGAGAATCAATTTGCGAACAGGAAACCCGATGCACTCGCAAACACGCGTGCATCGTGGGACCTGCAGGTCCGCAATCTGACGAAACTGCGGGCGGCCGGCGTGAGGATTGTCTTGGGCAGTGACTCCGCCGGAGACCCCTCACGCACGATGGGCTGGCATGCGATATGGGAATTGGATGCGCTCGCAAGGGCCGGGATGACGCCATCGGAGGTGATTGTCGCCTCGACCCGCCTCGCCGCCGAAACCCTGAAGCTCGATCAACTCGGGATGGTGGTGCCAGGCAATAGCGCCGACTTCGTTGTGCTTAACGCGAATCCCCTGGACAACATCGCCAATACTCGAAAGATTTACAAGGTCTACCTCCGCGGCCAGGAAGTCGACCGCGCAGCGATGAAGGCCGCGTGGACCGGCGCGCGGTAGGGGTATAGTAGTGCTTGCGGCTCCATGCCAGCCCCGCAAGGGCGAAAGATTCGTTGCGAGAATCTTTCGCCCCTCCCGGGCTCGATCGATATCACACACAATTTCCCACGGCTGACGCCGTGGGTTAAGTTCTGAACGCCGCTCCGCGGCTCTTCTCCTTTGACCTGGGTAAACTGAACTGAAAGGTTATGAAACGACAACTCCGGCTTTTGGCAATCATCGTAACCGGATCGCTGGCGCTGCTTGCCGCGCAAGGACGCGGTTCGCGTCAGGTCGAGTGGCTCTACTACGGTGGTGATCCGGCGAATACCAAGTACTCGCCGCTGGCAGACATCACTGTCCAGAACGTCGAACGACTCCAAATCGCGTGGCAATGGAAACATTGGGAAACGCCTCTCGGACAGTACGGCACGACGCCCGGCTTTTTTGAAAGCACGCCGCTCATGATCGATGGTGTCCTGTATGTGACGACGCCATACAACAGCATTGCGGCACTCGATGCTGAGACGGGAAAGGAACTGTGGCGGTTCGATGGCGAAGCGTACAAGCTGGGCCAGGTTTTGTCGGCGAGCGGGTGGAAGCTTCGCGGCACCGCGTTCTGGCGTGAGGGCGGGAGGCTGTTCATTTTCCTAAATAGCCGTCATCGGCTCTTCTCACTGGACGCCAAGACGGGAGAACCGGTGCACTCGTTCGGAGACAACGGTGTGGCATCGCTAACGGACGGTTTACCACGAATATCCGATATCAAGCACGCCACGCAAAGCTCACCCCCGGTTGTGTACAAGGATCTGGTCATCGTTGGAAGCCAGGTGCCGGACCGCGTCCAGGTCGCCGATCCGGTCGGGTATGTACAGGCCTTCAATGCGCGCACGGGCAAACGCGTCTGGACATTCTCCGTAATCCCGCAGTCACCGAATGATCCTGGCGCCGAAACATGGGAGAACGAATCGTGGCGTACCAGCGGACATGGCAACGTCTGGGCCCCGATGGCTCTGGATGAGGCGCGCGGGCTTCTCTACTTACCAACGTCGACGCCGAGCAGTGACTACTACGGAGGCCAGCGGCCAGGCGCAAACCTGTTCGCGGAGTCGTTGGTCTGCCTTGATGCCGCGACCGGAAAAATGAAGTGGTACTTTCAAACCGTCCATCACGGGTTGTGGGATTGGGACATTCCCGCGCCGCCAAACCTGGTCACGATTCGCGTAAATGGCCAACGCATCG
This sequence comes from Acidobacteriota bacterium, assembly GCA_003222815.1. Lineage (GTDB taxonomy): Bacteria > Acidobacteriota > Terriglobia > 20CM-2-55-15 > 20CM-2-55-15 > 20CM-2-55-15. Next base: position 4,218 of record QHXC01000429.1, read on the forward strand.
ACGCGGTGGCCCAGGTGACGAAGCGCGGCGATACGTTCGTGTTCGATCGCGTAACCGGCAAGCCGGTGTGGCCCATAGTCGAGCGTCCCGTGCCGGCGGACAGCGACGTGCCGGGCGAGAAGCCCTATCCAACCCAACCGTTTCCCAGCAAGCCGCCGTCATTTGTCGGACAAGGCGTTTTACTCGAGGATGCGAATAGCCTGACACCCGAGATCAGAGCCATGGCGCAGGCACAAATGCAGAAATTCCGTATCGGCCCGATGTTCACGCCACCCTCGCTGAAAGGGACACTACAGCGTCCCTCGCAAGGCGGAGGCGCCAATTGGGGCGGAGCGGCATTCGATCCAGAAAGTGGCTACCTTTTCGTACGCGCGGCAAATTCGGTGGGTGTGAACCGGCTTGCAAAGAACGATGGATCCGATCCTCTCGTCGCCGTCGCCTATTCGAATGTGTTTGCGCGCGGCGGCGAATCTGTCAATTTGGCGGGTGGTCTGCCACTCGTGTCGCCGCCGTACGCCGTCCTGACTGCGATTGACCTCAACAAAGGAGAGATCGCTTGGAAGGCGCCGTTGGGGGAAGGCAGCCCTGCCGTTCGCAACCATCCTCTGCTGAAAGGCGTAAAGCTACCGGATCGCCTGGGATCGCCAAACAGCAACGGCGGCGCTATGGTGACCCGGAGCGGACTCGTGTTCATCGGAGGTGGCGATACTTATTTCTATGCGTTCGACAAGAAAACGGGAAAGGAAATCTGGCATGGAAAAATCCCGTATGAAAACACGGCCGTCCCGATGACGTATCGCACGCGCTCGGGCCGGCAGTTCATCGTTGTCGCCACAGGCGCAGGCGCGGAAAATGCGCTGGTGGCATTCGCGTTAAGGTAAGCAAGCTCAGTGCAAAGACTTTTGCTGATAGGACTGACCACCCCGTCCTTGTCCTGGTGAAAATGAGGAACCGTACACTTGATTCAATCAGGACAGCCGGTGCCGTGATGGCCATCTTGTCCGTCTTATCCACACCCCTCCATGCTCAGTGGTTGAATTACCCGACTGCCGGTGTTCCGAAAACACATGCCCGCCGGGAGGTTGTTTGGACATGCCCATCGGAGAGGAGTTCGTAAACATCGGCTGGGGCGTAAAGGGCGGTCTACCCCTTCAACCGTGGGCGGCGGCCATTCTGAAGGAACGGACGGAGCAAAACGGAAAAGATGATCCCACTACCCATTGTCGGCCAGGAGGGATCATCAACATACACACGACTCCTTTATTCAGCAAGTTCATCCAGATTCCTGGACTGCTCGTCATTCTCAACGAGCGCAACGCATCGTACAGGCAGATATTCACAGACGCACGGCCCCTACCCGCTATCGACATACCATCGTTTAACGGCTACTCTTCCGGGCATTGGGAAGGTGACACGCTGGTTGTGGAGACCACTGGTTTTAAGGACGGGATCTGGCTCGACCGAAACGGCACTCCGATGACGGATGCCGCCAAAATGACTGAACGTTTCCGGCGCGTGAATTATGGCAAGATGGAAATCGAAATCACCATCGACGATTCTAAAGCCTACACGGCGCCATGGACGATCAAGCTCAATCACTTCATCGTGCTCGATACGGAGTTGTTGGACTACATCTGCCTGGAAAACGAAAAGGACATTCCGCGCCTGTTGGGTAAGTAATCGCTTTGCTCGCAGCTCCCAGCCCACCTCGATCCGGCCGCGGGTCTTTTCAGTGCGCCACGTGCGCATTCTGAGGTAAACTCGTCCAAAAATGTCACTGTCATGCCCGGTTCGCGACGTCTGTGATGGGTTTTCCGATTCCTAAACGCCTCCTTATTTTGAGGAAACACCCGATGAGAATGCGATTCTCTTTTTCGATTTCAATCATGGTGCTCTTGGGGAGCCTCTGGCTCGTGGCGCAGGTGAAAGACTTCCGGCCCATCACCGAGGCCATGTTGCGCAATCCGGCTCCAGGCGACTGGCTGAACTGGAGGCGCACGGATAACGCATGGGGCTACAGCCCGCTCGACCAGATCAACCGGCAGAACGTGCAGCAACTTCAGCTCGCCTGGTCGTGGGCGATGGATGATACGGGTGCGAATGAGGCGACACCACTCGTCTACGACGGCATCATGTACCTGCCGAACCCGCGTGGCGTTATTCAGGCGCTGGACGGCGTAACTGGAGACTTGATCTGGGAGTATCGCCCCGAGGTGGCGCAGACAGGCGCACCCGCCGCGAGTGGCGGTGGCGCAGAACAGACCGCTATCCCGCGTCTCACGCAGCGGCCTGCCGGCGGAGGTGGAGACGAAGGTAGAGGCATCCAAAGAAACATCGCCATCTATGGAGACAAGGTCTTCGGAACGACGAATGACGCGCATATTGTGGCTGTCGATGCGCGGACAGGAAAACGCGTATGGGACACCAGGGTTGCCGATTCTAAGCTGGGATACGAATACACGTCCGGCCCAATCGTCGTTCACGGCAAAGTGATCGCTGGAATCACGGGATGCGGCCGCTACAAGGAAGACGTCTGCTTCATCAGCGGGCATGACGCCGCTACTGGAAAGGAGCTGTGGCGAACATCGACCATTGCCCGGCCGGGTGAGCCCGGCGGCGAGACGTGG
>QHXC01000430.1 GCA_003222815.1 Acidobacteriota bacterium
TCGGTCACGGCCAGCACTTTCTTGAACCGTGGATCCATCAGAATCTTGTATGCGTACTGGTAGTGTGCACTGTACTCTTCGGCTTTCCCGCCAAGCCCGTCACCACTGCCTGAAGGTGAAACCTCTGCCATTCTGTTGAGCACTTCCCAGCGCCGGGACAGATCGGTTTCTGCTTTGGCATCGGCGCCACCGAAGCTTTCGAAGACGGTCGAGGTGTTCAGGTCGAGTCCGGAATACTTGGGATGCAACATTCCCGATCCGATTTGAGGACATCTGGTGTTCCACAAATCGACACTCATAAATGTCGGGAACGTGTCGGACGCTTTACGCTGGTTCTCCAGTTCCATAGCGACGATGCTGCCGTACGCCGGAACTTCGCGAAGAATCGCCGGGTTAAATGCGCGGCCCGCCTGCGAGTGGTACATGCCGGTGAAGTGAACCAGTGAGTTTTCCCACAGCGTGCGAACCAACGCCGCTTTTGGCGCCCATTTCTCATATTGCGGGAAGAGGGTTTTGGAAATCTGGAAATCCGCATTGACCTTCTGGACGTCCAGATCCTTGCCGGGGAACGTATCGGTATACTTGGTTGGCCTGAAATCCCACGTCTCCCACTGACTCATCGCGCCGCAATTTTGGACAACAATCACGTTGCGCGCGGTACCCCGAGGCGTGATCTTCTTACTTTGCGCCTGCACGTTGCGCGGCCAGGCCGCTGGGTCGGCGATAACGGCGCCGACGCTGATGCCGAATATTTTCAGCAATTCGCGGCGGCTCATCTCTTCAATTCTTTTTCCCATGTTTTTCTCCTCACTTCAAATTTGAAGAACTCGATTACTTCATTAATTAATGGTTGACTAAAAACTCCGTGGTGTTCAGGAGCGCCCATTGAATGTCCTCAAAGCCGGTTGTCCTGTCTTTGGCGATCACACGCTTTGCCACGTCGACTTCGTCGGTTCTGGGCTTGCGTGAAAGCGTCCCCAAAAACAGTTCCTCAATCACCTGGTCGTCCGATTTCCCGGCCTCCAATAACTTGGCTACGCGCGTGTCCCCTTCCGCCTTGATGCGTTTGTTGACGAGCGGCGAAGTCATCATCATCATCGCTTGCACCGGCGTGGCGACATTCTTGTCGACCGGTGGCGTTGTACGCTCAGCCTGGTAATACGCCCCCAGGAACGCATAGATCGCGAGTTGCTCAGAGCCGGGATCTCTCGATGCGGTGTTTGCGTTCCCCCTGACGACTAGCGGGTCGTACAACTGGCTGACGTAAGTGAAGGGCTGTTCCATCGGCATGGCACGATTATTACCGTTTCGAACGTCCTTGATCTGGAACGGGAGGTCGGTTGCCTGAGCCACCATATCGACAGCCTCCGGAGGCGTCAACACACGGACGAACCGGCGCGAGAAGTAGGGAATGTAGGTAATCTTCCACTCGCCCCGGAAGCTGGTGGAAAGTTGGTACGCGTTGGATTTCATGATCGTCTTGATCACGCGCTGGATGCTGTAATTATTCGCACGGAAGTCTTCGGCCAGCGCCTGCAACAACTCGGGATTGGCCGGCTGTAGTGTCCATGGCTTCGGCGGCGGATTCTTCGGATCCAGCCGGTTCAGATCAAAACCGTCGGTCGGTTCGACCAAACCGACGACCATCAACTTGGCCCACATGTTGTTGACCGCCGCACGCGCGAATTGGATGTGACTCGGCAATATGCGGCCTAAAGCCTTGCGAGGATCCTCACCCGGTTTCGGTTTCTCTCCGGTCAGGATAAACGCAGGTTCGTAGGTCTTGCCATCGCGCGGGAAACGACCCTCCGCAGGAGTATAGTAGGGCCAGTCGTCTCCTGTGTTATACCCCGGAGCGAGGTCGTCCACTTGGGCTTGCTCGCCATAAAAGTTGCGGCCGCTGCCGTCGCTGCTTCCGATGCTCCTCATCCTTCCAAAGAACGCCGCCTGCTGCCAGAAGTCGGTCCTCTTCTTGCTGCCGAGGAACATATTGAAGCTGTCGGTGTGGCCCGCGCCGTTATGACAAGAGAAGCACTCGATGCTCACGCCCAGGAACACGCGCCCGATCTCGGTCGTCATCCCGTCAATCCAGTCCAGACGGTTCAGACCCCTGTAATTGTTGCGATCGGTAAACGACCCATCGCGGGCCGCAGTTTGCCCGACTGGATCATAAATGGTCATGGCTGTCGGCAGACCCCTCGAATTCTTGGTGACGGGCGTCACCATGTCCGCGAAGACCTCGTTATACGGCCGGTCCACTTTGAGCCATTGTTTGGTCCAATAATGGAAAGACGCGGCTCGTGTTCTGAAGAGTTCGCCATAGTAATAGGCCCACTGGTCGGCGAATTCCTCGGTGCCGATCAGAGAGTCGATCAGCTTATCGCGCTTATTCGGATCGGTGTCAGCGACGAATGAACGGATCTTTTCGGGCGTCGGCAAAAAGCCGACGGCATCCACATACGCCCTTCGCAAAAACTCCTCATCACCCGCGAGCGGTGCATGCGGAATGTTGTCGCGCTCGATCCGTCCAAAGATGTGTTCGTCGATGAAATTCTTTCGAGGTATCGGCGCCGTTGAAGCCGCGGCGCCCGGCAATGCTGAAGCCACGGCTTGCGTTAGCCGGCTGGCCTCTGCGGCCTTGTCTTTCCCTGTCAACAATTCACTATGCGCTGCTTCAATACGATCCTGATCCACTTGCTGGCCTGCCTGCGGCTGGCCTTTCTGGGGTAGCTGTGCTGTCACGACGAGAGTCAGACACAAAACCACCGTGGTCACTAGAACCAACTTCGCGGCTTTCATTATCCCTCCTGAAGGGCGTTAAATTTGGACAATGGTAATTACGCCGTTTATATGCCTTTCTGTATTTTTCTGTCAACAATAATTCAAAACAATAATTTGGCACAATAATTCGACTTCCGCGGTAATGCGTTAGTCTCGGGCGGCTACTTGCCAACCACGTGCGGCAAATCCTTTTCGTTTTCGCAGATCGCTTCGATCAAGTCCTCGTCTGGAAAAAAATCCAGGCCTGCCAGGGCGACCGTCCAAGGTCGGGTATAGGCCGCCGGGTCGTCAATGGTAACTTCCAGATCGATGTGCCCGAAGTTGCGGCGCCGGAAGCGTTCGGTGATGTGCGTGGCCTCGGTTTGGGGGTGCCCGTTCATGTCCAACATTGCGGGCGGCCCATTCGCGTCATTCGCGCAATTCGCGGCTCAGATTTTGGTTGCGGACACGTAGCCTCTTGGGTATCAGCTGAACGAATCCCGTTCGATGGTTCCCATTAGTGAACTCGTACTCCGAACCAAGTTCGCAGTTCGCCGCCAACCAAGCCTGGAACTCATGGTCTTGGGCAGCGAACCGTTCGAGCGCGGGTAGATCGAACCAGAGGCCCTTTCCTGCTGCGGACGCGGCATCCATTGTTTGCTGAATGTCACCGACCCACGCACGGCCCCACAACTCCTTCCATTTCACCTGCGGATTGAAGTACTGAATTGTCCGGTTATCGGCGGCGTACACATCCCAATACACGATGGTTCCGGGCGACCAGATCGTTTGCAGCGTCTGTGCGTTTTGCAGCATTGGATTTGCTGCGGGTTGCGCGTACGGATAGATGTGAAAACCGAGGTTCCAGAAAAACAATGCGGCGACAGCAAGCGCCAGACGATAGTGACGCTCTCGCGTCCCCGCTATGAATGTCCCGAGCAGTATGAGCAGGCCGGGTAGATAGAAGAGTCGATAAAACGTATTGCGCGGCAGCCAGACCAGCAGAAACGCAAAGTAAATTCCTATCCAGATGCTGGCCATCCAAGTTGCATGCGAGTATCCATTCCCCACATTGAGTTTGCCGCCGCTTCTCAAACGAAGGACCAGAAGTGTGGCGAGCGCGATCAGGGCCGCAGTCGTCAGTGCAAGAAACGGATCCCACACTGCGCGGATCAGTGGCACGCGCCCGCCTAGAACAAGTTTTATATGCCCAACAACGGACGTAACCAGGTTCTCCCCAATGGCGAAAGAGAACGATACGTCCTGCGAATGTGAGGTGACCCACCGTAACAGTGATGGGAGATGAAATGTTCCGAAATGCACGACAAAAGCAGCCGAATACATGGCAACCGTAATGATCGAGGCCGTGATGGCATACTGAGCAATCGCAGCAACTCTTTGCAGTACTGTCTGATTCGCTTTTTGCTGCCAGAGTGCAAGTATCAGGACAGGAGCAAAGAGCGCTGCCAGTTGATGAAGGAGCATGCCACACGCGTGAATACAGCCTAGGGTGATAGGTTTAGCATTCCTTCCGGGCGATACGAGCAGCAGTCCGAGAACAAGGAAAAAGATGCTTGGGACATAGCTGTCTACGTCCGTTGAGAACTTCCACCACGTTGCCGCGAATGCTAAGGCCAGAGAGAGGCACGTGGCCAGGTATGACGAATCGAAGATATAGAGAAGTGCTCGATAAAACACTGCGACCGTTGCAGCCCCAAAAAACGCGTTGATGACTTGCAGCAGACCGAGCGCCTGAACCCCAGGAAATAGTGCGTGGTTAGCGTGCCACGCGACATGTGCTAATGGCCCATAGAGCAGGTGATTTTGGTGAAGCAGCGGCCGGGATTCCGCATGTTCGACGTCGTACGAGAGGCCAATACCATCCCAGTAATAATTCTTTGTCGGGAGGACAAGGTACATGAGGAGCACCACGAAAAAGATGACGAACGAGTATCGCCGGCATCGCAACGTATCAATCTCGTTCAACGTGCCCCCCCACGATATGAGAATCGAACATGACGATGTACTCAAGCTGAATTTCTGATGACGTTTCCACGATGGAGTATGGTTCCCCCTGGAGGGACTGGCGAAACTATTGCCTGATCGCGTCGTGAGCG
>QHXC01000431.1 GCA_003222815.1 Acidobacteriota bacterium
GCACCGCCCTCGGCTCCTCCGCGCAATCGTTCCGTGCCAGCGTCTATGAACTGGACCCGAAGACCTTTGGGACTTTCGATTTGGTCTTCTTCTTTGGCGTGCTTTACCACCTGCGGCATCCACTGCTGGCGTTGGAAAAGATTCACTCCGTTTGTACGGGCACCTTGTTGATGCAAACCGCTACAAGCGGAGACGTCTCGGAAGCACCCAAGGCCGAGTTTCATCCTTTCGGTGTGCAGAGCGGGCCCGCCGACAACCCCTGCCACGATCCGACCTGTTTCTGGTTTCCGAATATTGCCTGCTGCGTTGCAATGCTGGCCCATGTGGGATTTCAGGAAATCGAGTGTTTGTCGCCGGAGGCGCCAGTCGGTGCTGTTTTCAGAGCAAAAGCCGCAGTGCAGACGCGCGGCGCGGCGCCTGATTGGTCCAAGGCTCCTTGGTCGTAAGGTCGCCCGGCGGGCTACTGGGTTGAGCCGCAAGCGTCGGGCCAATCCACTCGTACAAGGTCGAGAAAGTGTGGAATGTTTTGCCGTTACGCGACGCAATCACGAATGTGCAGCAATGCACGACTCGTCGACATTCCTTCCGGGAAGCTCCGCTGCTAGAAATCATCGAAATGTCCAAACTCCAGACCCCCTCCTTCGGAAGGAGTCGAATACCTGTTCGTGCCGGTCCAAACTATGGAAATCGGCTGTAGCGAATGTATACTCCACTCTTCACATAGAAAGGAGCGACACCCGTGCGTAACCCTCTTGCGTTTCTTACTTTGCTCTGTTTTGGCGCTGCAGCGGCCTGCAGCGGAGCCAGCGCTGCTGTGACAATCCCCAGTCCAGTCGTGGACGAAGCACGCGTCACCACCAAAGGCGAGCGAACCGCCGTCTTAGCTGGCGGCTGCTTTTGGGGCATTGAGGCCGTTTTTGATCACGTCAAAGGAGTGAAAAGCTCCGTGTCCGGATATTCCGGAGGCACTCAGGCCACAGCCCAGTACGACATCGTGAGTACCGGCACGACTGGACACGCCGAATCCGTCCAAATCGTCTACGATCCCTCGCAGGTCTCCTATGGTCAGCTTCTCCAGATCTTCTTCTCCGTGCACGATCCGACCGAGCTTAACCGGCAAGGGCCGGACGATGGCACACAATATCGAACCGCGATCTTCTATGCCGACGAAGAGCAAAAGCGCGTTGCTGAGGCCTACATCGATCAACTCAACCGGGCAAAGGTGTTCAAGCAGCGCATCGTGACGCAGATCGTACCCCTGAAAGCGTTTTACAAGGCGGAGGATTATCATCAAGACTACCTGGTGCACCACCCGAGCCAGCCCTATATCGTGATCAACGACCTGCCCAAGGTCGCGTATGTGCGGCAGCAGTTTCAGCAGTTGTACAAATAACGACATGACGATACACCTATGAATCGACGCCAATTTCTTGTTGCCACAGGAGGACTGAGCCTGGTGCCTATGGTTCCGCAGAACACCACTCCATCCACGACCGGCGTCACTCGCACGCTAGCGCGATACGTCGTCTCCACGAAGTTTGCAGATCTGCCTCCAGCCGTTTGCAAGGAAGCGGCGCGCACCCTGCTCAACTGGGTTGGATGCACGGTTGGCGGTTCGCATCATGAAACCGTCGACATTGCGGTGTCGGCGCTCGCACCGTTTTCGGGGCCCGCACAAGCGGGCATCCTCGGAAGAAAGGAGCGGTTCGATATCCTGCACGCCGCTTTGATCAACGGCATCAGCTCGCATGTTCTGGACTACGACGATACCCATGCGCGAAACATCATTCATCCTGCCGGCCCGGTCATCTCCGCGATCCTGGCTCTCAGCGAGCATCGGCCGGTCGCGGGCAGTGATTTCGTGAATGCGCTGGTCGCGGGTGTCGACGTGGAATGCCGGATCGGCAACGCCGTTTATCCTCAGCATTACGACACGGGATGGCACATCACAGGTACGGCCGGTGTTTTCGGCGCCGCCGCGGCCGCCGGCAAGTTACTCGGATTATCCGAACAGCAAATGTTATGGGCTCTCGGCCTTGCGTCGACGCAGCCTGTCGGCCTCCAGGAAATGTTCGGGACCATGACAAAGAGCTTCCATCCTGGACGCGCGGCCCAAAACGGACTTACCGCTGCGCTGCTCGCCTCACGCAACTTCACCAGCTCCGAGCAAAGTCTTGAAGCCAAGTATGGCTGGGCGAATGTCGTCAGCACGGCCCACGATTACAGCCAAATCACCAACACACTGGGTAAGACCTACGAAATCTCCGTCAATACATACAAGCCATTTGCCTGCGGTGTCGTGATGCATCCCACTATCGACGGATGTATTCAGCTGCGCAACGAGCACAAGCTCACGGCTGACAAAATTGACAGTGTTGAGCTGAAGGTTCACCCGCTCGTCATACAGCTAACGAGCAAGAAGTTGCCCCAGACCGGTCTGGAAGGAAAGTTCAGCATCTACCACGCTGCCAGTGTTGCACTGATCGAAGGGGGCGGCGGCATCGATCAGTTCAGTGATCGTGCGGTGCACGATCGAACGGTTACTTCCCTACGAGATCGCGTCGAACACGCCGTCGGCAGTGTCGACCATCCGATGAGCGATCGAGACCTGGAGACAAAGTTCACCGGCCTTACGGAAGGGATACTCTCATCAGACCGGCGCTCCCGGTTGATGGAACTCTGCTGGAACGTGCAAGGCTTGAATGAGGCGGCTGCCATCGCTCAGGCAGCTACTCCCGCTTAAGAGAAAATGATCAACGGTCAGTGGTCAGTGAACGGTTTCAACTGTTACACTCGCCCATCATGCTCTTTCATCCGCTCGTTGAAGAATGGTTCCATCGCTCGTTTGCTCGGCCAACCGAACCGCAGGAGCTTGCCTGGAAGGAGATCACGGCCGGTCACGACGTGCTGATCTCGGCCCCGACCGGCTCGGGCAAAACGCTGGCGGCGTTTCTGCTATGCCTGGACGGCTTTGTTCGCGCGGCGCTTGCCGGTTCGCTTGAGGACAGAACGGAAGTCGTGTATGTGTCACCGCTCAAGGCGCTGAGCAACGACATTCACAAGAACCTAGAGAAGCCCCTGGCGGAGATTGCGGCGCTCGCAGGCGAGAAGGGCCTGTTGATGCCTCCAATACGGGTGGCGGTGAGGACCGGCGATACACCTGTCCTGGAACGCCAACACATGTTGAAGCGGCCCCCGCACATTCTCGTCACGACACCGGAGTCGCTGTTCATTCTGCTAACGGCGGGAAAGAGCCGCGAGTTGTTGAAGACTACAAAGACGCTGATCATCGATGAAATTCATGCGGTGGTTGATGATAAGCGAGGTGCGCACCTGGCGCTCTCGATATCGCGGCTGGATGATCTCGTGATGAAAGCCGGTGGAGAGCCCCCGCAGCGGATTGGGTTATCCGCGACGGTAAGGCCGATTGAAGAAGTGGCGCGTTTCGTCAACCCACACAAACAGCTCCGCATCCTGGATAGCGGGCATCGCAGAGAACTGGATCTCGCGGTTGAAGTTCCTAAAGATGAACTCGGACCGGTGGCGAGTAACGAAATGTGGGCGGAGACTTACGACCGGCTCGCGGACTTGATTCTGGCGCATCGCACGACGCTGGTTTTCGTGAACACGCGCCGGCTCGCAGAGCGGGTCGCGCATCATCTCGCGGAGCGCCTGGGGGAGGGCGCTGTACTGGCGCATCATGGAAGCCTGTCGCGCAGGCTCAGGCTGGATGCGGAGCAGAAATTGAAGGATGGCGACCTGCGCGCGGTCGTAGCGACGGCTTCCCTGGAGCTGGGCATCGATATTGGATCGGTGGATCTGGTGTGCCAGATAGGTTCTCCGCGCTCCATTGCCGTCGCGCTGCAACGGATCGGACGTTCAGGCCACCGCGTGGATCCCGCCAGCATTCCAAAAGGACGGCTGTTTGCGACCACACGAGATGAGTTGCTCGAGTGTGCAGCGCTGGTCCGTGCGATCCGTGCAGGTTCTCTGGATGCGCTCGCGATCCCGCCATGGCCGCTTGATGTCCTCGCCCAGCAGATCGTCTCCGCAGCGGCTTGCGAGCCGTGGCGGGAAGATGACCTCTATGAACTCACGCGCCGGGCATATCCGTACCGGCATCTTCCGAGGAAGGATTTCGACGCCGTCATCGGGATGCTTTCCGATGGGATTGCGACCGGACGAGGGCGCACCGGCGCCTTCCTTCATCGGGATCAGGTGAATGGTGTTGTCCGGGGCAGGCGTGGAGCAAGGCTGGCGGCCATCACGTCTGGTGGAGCTATTCCGGAAAACGCCAATTACTACGTGGTTGCGGAGCCGGAAGAAACGATTGTCGGGACGCTCGATGAGGACTTCGCTGTCGAAAGCCTGGCCGGAGATATCTTCCTGCTGGGAACGACCTCGTGGCGCATCCGCCGGGTCGAGAATGGACGAGTGCGCGTGGAAGACGCGCACGGAGCGGCGCCGTCAATTCCTTTCTGGCGAGGAGAGGCGCCCGGGCGGACGGTCGAACTCTCCGACGAGGTCTCGAATGTCAGAGAAGCGATCACGAAGGCGAAAAATCCCGTCGAATGGCTCATGCGAGAGTGCACACTGGATCGCCGCGGGGCGGAACAAGCAGCGCTCTATGTGCGTGCCGGCGTCGCGGCACTCGGCGCGCTTCCGGCTCAACGGAAGGTCGTTGCGGAACGCTTCTTTGATGAAGGTGGTGGAATGCAGCTTGTGCTGCACGCTCCCTTTGGCGCGCGCATCAACCGCGCGTGGGGTCTTTCGCTGCGGAAGCGGTTCTGCCGGACGTTCAATTTCGAGCTGCAGGCGGCGGCGACGGACAACGGCATCGTGATCTCGCTCGGGGAGCAACATAGTTTTCCGCTGGAGATCGTCTTTCAATTTCTCAACCTTTCAACCGTTGAAGACATACTGACCCAGGCGCTGCTTGACTCGCCAATGTTCACCGCCCGGTGGCGGTGGAATGCGTCGCGTGCGCTCGCCGTCTTGCGCTTCGCACGCGGACGAAAGGTACCGCCACCGATACAGCGCATGCGATCCGATGATCTCCTGGCCGCGGTGTTTCCGGATCAGGCAGCTTGCGGAGACAATCTCATCGGTCAAATTCGAGTGCCGGATCACCCACTCGTCAACGAAACGATCCGGGATTGTCTGCATGAGGCGATGGACCTGGAAGGACTGAAGAAGATTCTCGACGGCATCGGAGCCGGTGAAATCGAAACCGTCGCGATCGATACGGCAGAGCCGTCACCGTTTTCTCACGAGATCCTGAATGCGAATCCGTATGCGTACCTGGATGACGCACCGCTGGAGGAACGGCGCGCGCGGGCAGTCCAAATGCGGAGGAGCCTGGGAGTCGACGCGGGAGAGATTGGGGCGCTGGACCCGGCAGCCATTCAGGAAGTGTTTAGTGAGTCGTGGCCGGTGGTGAGGGACGCGGATGAGTTGCATGATGCGCTCCTGACCCTGATGGTCTTGCCAGTAACGCGAGAGTGGGAGGGGTTTTTTGAAGAACTGACGAGAGCAAGGCGGGCGACCGTGCTAGGGAATAACGGCCGCGAGTTCTGGGTGGCGAGCGAGCGGACAGCTCCAGTCCAGCGAGCTTACCCAGAAGGCAAATTTAAAAGCTGGCAGAATCCCCTCCCTGACAAAGGAGGGGATTCTGCTACTTTCGTTCCTCCGGCTACGCAACTGGTCCGGGGATGGATGGAGTCCACGGGGCCGATGACTGCAACGGCGTTGGCGGACCGGCTTGGCCTGCCACGTGAAGCGGTCGACGCGGCGCTGGCGCGGCTGGAATCCGAAGGGCAGGTTCTGAGGGGGCGGTTTGCGCCGGGGGCAAGGGCCGCTGACGCCGAAATCGAATGGTGCAACCGGAGGCTGCTCGCCAGGATTCATCGGCTCACACTGGGGCGGTTGCGGAAAGAAATCGAGCCCGTGACGGCCGCCGATTTCATGAGGTTCCTGTTCGCCTGGCAGCATGTCACACCGGGAACGCAGTTGCACGGCGTCGATGGGACACTCCAGATCGTCAGACAGCTTCAGGGCTACGAGATATCGGCGGCGTCCTGGGAGTCCGACGTGCTGCCGAAGCGCGTGGCTCGCTATACGCCCGACCTGCTCGATCGACTGTGTCTTTCAGGCGAGGTGATGTGGGGACGCCTGTCGCCGCATCCGTCATTATTAACGGACGTGAATCTGCGAGGACGCCGAGTGCGGCCCACACGAGTCGCACCAATGGCCATTTTTCTGCGAGAGGACATGCCCTGGCTTCTTCAGCCGGTTCCTCGCGGCGATGGAATCTCGCACGCAGCGCGGGCCATTGCCGAAGCGCTCGGCCACCGCGGAGCTTCATTCCTGCCGGAGTTGGTCAAAGCGACAGGACTGCTGACCAGCGAGGTCGAGGACGGACTGTGGGAACTCGCGGCCGGCGGTCAAGTCACCGCTGACGGCTTTGAAAATTTGCGTGCCTTGGTCGATCCGAAACGGCGCCGTGGCGAAGGCCGCTTTCGTTCCAAAATGCCGCGGCATTCTGCCGGACGATGGGCCTTGTTGCAAGTTCCTTCGTCTGGCCCTCCCCAAGACGAACGTACGGAATCTCTCGCGCGCCAGTATCTGGATCGCTGGGGCCGCATGGAGGCACGCGGCGAAATTCGCGGCGGGCGTTTTGTGTCCGGATTTCTTGGAGAGCAATTCGCAAAACCTGAGGCGGTCGATCTGTTGCGCGCGATCCGGCGAAAGTCCTCAGACCTTCCTTTGCGCATCACCACGGCAGATCCACTCAATCTTGCCGGCATCATTACGCCCGGCTCACGCATCAGTCCACTTGCCGGCCAACTCATCGACTTGCTGGAAGCGCCCAAAACCGCCGTTGAAGCGGCGTTCTGAAGCGGGGCAAACGGCAGTTTTCAGTCCACTCAATTGATCCTAAGCTCCGGAGAATGGGCGGTCGCTGAGCTTGTCAAGCTTCAGGATTAGGATTAGCCTATGCCGGGGTGATGGCTGCAAAATCCTGCGGATGATTCGCGTCATTGGCGCAATTCGCGGCAAAGAAGTCTCGCTAATTCCCCATCTCCTATGGAACGTCTCACAGTCCATATCGATACTTCGTTCCATCTTCGCCAAATCGGCAGAGACGACGCCGAGGAGTTGACCGAGTTAATTGACCGGAACCGGTCCTACCTGCGCGAATGGCTTCCCTGGCTGGACAACAGCACCAGCATCCTGGATACGCTGCGCTTTATCGGGCGGTGCGTCGAGCAGGCTGAAGATGCAAATGGACTGACGTTTGGAATCGTCTGCGACGGACGACTCGCCGGTATCATCGGAGAGCACTACCTGGATTCGCTGAATCAAAAAACGGAACTGGGCTACTGGCTCGATGCCCGTCAACAGGGGCGAGGGATCATGACACGCGCAACGGCACGTCTGACCGATTACGCCTTCAGTCATCAGCGCTGCAATCGAGTGCTCCTGCACTGTGCCGCAGGCAACTTGAAGAGCCGGGGCGTCGCGGAACGGCTCGGGTTCTTACAGGAAGGGATACTGCGTGAGGCGGAATGGCTATACGACCATTACGTCGATCTGGTGGTTTACTCGATGCTGCGGCGAGACTGGCCTGCCTTCACCTGGCATCCTTAGCGGCGCCCGCCGCCACGCGTCGTTCATCCGTATACGCAAACCGCGAGCCAAAGCTCGCGCGTACTCAAGCATCCCCCGCAGCCGCGATCAGGCCAGGTCGTCGACCGGTTCACATTTTGATACGGAGCGCCCGTCAGATCAGACAACAGATCTGGCGGGCGCTCGGTAGTCTGTGCTAGGTTATCTGAGTTCATGGCCCCATCGTCTAGAGGCTAGGACGTGGCCCTCTCAAGGCCAAAACACGGGTTCGATTCCCGTTGGGGCTATTCTCTTTTGGTCCAGCAGAGTCTGAACGCTGATCGCGCTTTTCTTCACTTTTTTGTACGTCGTCGTGTGTTGTGTGTTCAGCAAGCGAGGAGAACTACACCATGAAAATCCGCTTTTCATTCTTCGGCGTTTGTTTGTTCCTTTCTGTCCTGACTGCGTTCGCGCAGACGGATCGCGGCACAATCACAGGTACTGTTTCTGACGCGACTGGTGCGGTGATTCCGGGCGCCGCCATCGAAGCGAAGAACGTCGCTACCGGCACCGTCTATCAAGCGGGTAGTTCAGAAACAGGCAATTACACGCTTGCTCAATTGCCGGCGGGCACCTACGAGCTTTCCGTGGAACTGCAGGGATTTCGAAAGTTTGTCCGGCCAGGCATCATTGTCGAGGTAGCGCGAGTCACTCGCATCGACGCTGCCCTCCAGGTCGGCGCTGCTACAGAGTCGGTCACCGTCCAGGCCGAGAGTCCGCTGCTCAAGACCGAAAGCGGCGAAGTGAGCCACAACATCGGCACGGATCAATTGAACAGCCTGCCGGTAGTGACCTTGCCTGGCGTTGGGGGTCTGGGCAACATTCGAAACCCGCTACAGGCGGTCACGCTGCTGCCGGGAGCCTCATTTGCCAACGACAATACGCTCCGAATTAATGGAATGCCCAACAGTTCGCAATCCATTCGGGTCGAGGGTCAAGATGCGACCAATGGTATGTGGCGGCAGCTAAACCAGATCAATCAAGCGGGTATTGACGCGATCCAGGAGGTAGCCATCCAAACGAGTAATTATGCCGCCGAGTATGGACAGGCTGGAGGCGGGTACTTCAATTACACGATGAAATCGGGGACCAACCAATTCCACGGGGGCGCGTATGAATATTTTGTGAACGAGTTTCTGAATGCAGGTACACCGTTCACAGACAGAGCCACAATCACGAACGACCCCTCCAAGGCCGGGCAGCACATACGGGACACCCAGCGCAAAAGCGACTACGGGTTTACGGTGGGCGGGCCCATCCTGCTTGGAAAACTCTACAACGGCCACGAAAAGACTTTCTTCTTTTTCAGCTTTGAGCAATACCGTGAATCGCAATTCACCACTTCAGGGGTCGCAACCGTTCCGACCCTGGCGTACCGCCGTGGAGACTTCGGCGCAGCGCTCCTTCCGCAACTGACCATCGGTGGCCAGCCGGCGGTCGACCCGCTGGGCCGTCCGGTTTTTCAAAATCAGATTTACGATCCGAGAACCACAAGACTAGCGCCGGATGGCTCGCGCATTCGCGATCCATTTCCAAACAATGTTGTTCCCCCGGGGCTGCTGGATCCCGTGGCGTTAAAGGTCCAGGCACTCATTCCTCTTCCGACGAATAACGATTTGCTAAATAACTACAGCATCCCGGGCTATACGAATTTCAGACATACCACCATTCCATCCTTCAAGATCGATCACAACATCGGTGCCAAGAAGCATCTATCCTGGTACTTTTCGCAAACACACACCGTGTCGCCTTCCGCCAATGGCTTCACGCAAGCGTTTACGGCCCTTCTCCCGCAGGATGATGTTGCGTATACCACCCGCGTCAACTACGACCAGACTGTTACGCCGAGCCTGTTGTTCCATTTGGGAGCTGGGCTTCTGCACACCAATCATCCGCAAATTCGGAACTTCAGTCCTTCTGGGTCCGGGTTTCGGCGTCGAGTACCTGAAGGATATCAAGCCGACCGGCAATGCCAGCGTCACCCTGGTGCGGGGCAACCATACGTACAAAGCGGGCGGCGAATTGATCTTTGAGGGTTTTCCGCAACTGAATTACAGCCGGGCAAACGGCATTTTCGGTTTCAACGCCCAACAGAGTGGGCTTCCATGGGAGGACGGCCGGGGTTTGAACGGCCCAACCGGATTCCCTTACGCGAGTTTCTTGATGGGCAGCCCGAACAGTCTCACGATTTCGGCAGTCACGAATTCGCGTCTGGGCAACCATTCGATGGCGGCCTACGTTCAGGACAGTTGGAAGGCGACGCGCCGGCTGACGCTCGATTACGGTCTCCGTTACGACTTCGTCACTTTGCTCCGGGAGCAGTACGGCCGCATGCAGAGTGCTGCATTCAACTTGCCGAATCCCGCCGCAGGCGGTCGACTCGGCACCGTGATCTACGAAGCCACCTGCAAATGCCAGTTCAACAATAATTATCCGTGGGCGCTCGGACCTCGCCTTGGAGTTGCCTATCAGATCAACTCCAAGACCGTGCTCCGCGCCGGCTCAGGCATTATTTATGGATCGGCCCCCAACAACGCCTTTCTTTCCTATAGCGTTCCGGACTTCTACAACTTCGGCGCTCCAGGATACGGGTTGGCGGCGAGCTCTCTATCCGACGGCAACCCGTATGCTCCCGGCAACCGGTTTGGCAATCCCCCGATTTTTTGGCCGGACTTTAGCCCTCACTATCCGTCGGAAATCGCTCCTGGGATAAGGCCGCCTCAATCGCCGTTTATTTATATCGACCGGAATGCGGGCCGGCCACCGCGGCAGATTCATTGGAGCTTTGGCTTGCAGCGTGAAATCACGCCCAACTTAATGGTGGAAGCTGCCTATGTCGGGAACCGAGGGGTCTGGTGGACTGCCCCGCTGTTGTCAACCGAGGCCTACAATTCGTTAACGCCGGAAAGTCTGAAGTCGACGTGGGGCCTCGATATCACGAACGCGGGCGACCGGAGTCTTCTGACGCTTCCTATTAGCTCGCCTCAGGTGATTGCCCGGTTTCCCAGTTTGGCGAATCCGAACAGCGTGTATCCCGGATTTCCGGCGAATCAGCCATTGATTCAAGCACTGCGGCCACACCCGCAGTGGAACGGGGTGCCTCCATTTCTGGGTCCGCCATTGGGCAATACCTGGTACGATTCGCTGCAGGCGAAAGTGGTCCAGCGGCTCTTCCATGGGTTGACGCTGCAAGGCACCTACACGTGGCAGAAGGAGCTCGCGTTAGGTTTGAACGCAGACACGTCGTACGTCACACCGTCGCCCTCTCTTGTGAACGACGTATTTAACCGGGCTCTGAACAAGCAAATTTCCGGTTTCAGCAGACCCCAAATGCTGGTTATCGCGTTTAACTACACGACACCTGGACTGTCAGGATTCAAGGCATTATCGTGGGCAGTGCGTGACTGGACGGTCGGGGCACACCTCCGCTACCAGAGCGGCGAGCTTATTCGCGTACCCGCATCGAATAATAACCTGTTGACTCAGTTGGGGCGTGGGCCGGCAAACAATCCTGCCTTGTGGGGAGGAGGAACCACCTTCCAGAACAGGGTTCCCGGCGTGCCCCTCTTGTTGAAAGATCCGAACTGCCACTGCATTGACCCGACCAAGAACCTCGTGTTGAATCCCGCAGCCTGGACCGATGCGCCCCCGGGACAATTCGGGACTTCCGCGCCTTACTACAACGACTATCGCTGGCAGCGCAGGCCCGCAGAATCTTTCAGCCTGGGCCGGGACTTCGTCGTGGACCGCGAGCGGAATATCAAGCTGCAAGTCCGCGCGGAATTCCAGAACATATTCAATCGCCTGTTCCTGGCGAGCCCAATTCCAATAAGCAGTGGTGCGTTTTTTGTGCCGCTCACCGGCACGAACCCTGCTGCACCTACAACCTACGACAGACTCGGACGGCTGACGTCCGGCTACGGATACGTCAATTGGGTCAACGGCGGAAATACTCTAGGCGCCCCGATCGGCAGTGGTGCACAGCCGCGATCCGGCCAGATCGTGGCGCGATTCACCTTCTGATTCTTATTTGGTCACTCGGGGACAGACACCGAATTCTTGAAAGTACAGAATTCGGTGTCTGTCCCCGAGTGACCTGTCCTCATTTAAGTCTCGGCCATGGATTACTGTTCGGCCTCGATCACTCACAAGGTATTCGTCGAGCGGGTAGTGGGGCCTTTTGAATTGGTGGAGCGGAATTACCGCAGGGCAAATGTAAACAGCCCATTCCCCGCGGCGACGGACACGAATTGTTTTCCATTCACGGCATATGTAATCGGGCCGTTGGCTACCTGTCCGCCGAGCATCGCCTTCCATAGCAGCTTTCCGTCACGCCCATCGAGAGCAAAGAAGTAGCCTTCGCGGCCTCCGGCGAATACGAGATTGGTCGCGGTCGTCAGGACACCGCTGTCGGTGACCTGAGACATTTTGTACATCCACTTAATATCACCCGTGTGCGGATCAACCGCTTTGATTGCACCAAAATATCCTTCGTCTTCGGTCCGCGCGTAGGTATTTAAGGGCGTGAGGCCGACCGGTATTGTTGGGCGTCCGCCGCCGAATACGGTTCCGGGCTTGAACTCCTGTTCGGTCTTCGTGAACACTGAAGACGTTTCTTCCCAGGTTGGAATGTAGAAGAGGCCGGTGCGCGGGTTGAATGCGGGGTTGTACCAGTTCGTGCCGCCTTGGTTGCCTGGATAAACCAGCACTCCGGATGTTGAGGTCTGCACGGCGCGGATCGGCTTACCCTTCGCATCGAATCCATTCATCCAGGTCACCTTAACGAACGGCTTACCGAGCAAGAACTCACCGGTTGCGCGATCGAGCACATAGAACACACCGTTTCGATTTGCCCACATCATGACCTTGCGCGGGCGGCCCTGCCATTCGATATCGGCCAGGACGGGAACTTGCGTGGAGTCGTAATCAAATTCATCGTGAGGCGAAAATTGGTAATGCCATCTGAGCTTTCCCGTGTCCGCGTCGAGCGCGACAACGGAGCATGTATAGAGGTTGTCGCCCGGACGAGGATCGCCGTTCCAATCGGGACCCGCGTTGCCGGTTCCCCAGTACGTCAGGTTCAGTTCCGGATCGTAGCTGCCCGGCGTCCAGATCGAGCCGCCACCGTGAATCCAGGAATCTCCTTCCCAGGTTTCGTGTCCGGGCTCCCCGGGTTCGGGAATGACGTGGAATCGCCATTTCTCGTTGCCCGTCTTCGCGTCGAACGCAGCGACATAGCCGCGAATTCCGTACTCACCGCCCGCCGGGCCGAGGATCACTTTGTCCTTAACCACGAGCGGCATGAGTGTAAACGAATAGTCGATCGGAGTACCCGTGGCCGGCGACTCCACTTTGTTGTTCCAGATTTCCCGGCCGGTCTTGGCATCGATTGCGATCAAGTGGGCGTCGATTGTCGCCAGATAGAGTTTGTCGCCTTGCATCGCGACGCCTTTACTGTTGCGTCCGCAACACGTTCGGGCTTCGCCCGGATTGTACGTGTACGTCCAGAAGATTCGTCCCGTGGCAGCATCCAGCGCGACGACTTCATAGTTCGGCATCGGCGGCTTCACCACGTACATGATTCCATCGACGACCAGAGGTGTCGCCTCAAATTTCGTGGTCCCGTCCATTGCGCGGACTTGCAGCACCCACTGCAGCTCGAGGTTTTTAACATTATCCGTCGTGATCTGACTAAGCAGACTGTAGCGTTGGTTGAAAAGGGTTCCGCCGTACGTCAGCCAATTCTGTGGCTCTCTGTTCGCATTGAGGATTCGCTCGAAGGGGACTTGCTGGCCGTAGATGGCGCCGGCAATCAGTAACAAGAAGAATGCTAGTCGCAGTTTCATTGCATTCGCTCCGCTCATTTCAAAGACACCAGGTAGGCCAGCAGGTCTGACAATTCCTGGGGAGTCAGCTTGTCACGATAAGAAGGCATGGGCGATTTCAACAGAGCGAAGTCTCGAACATCAGACCTTTGCAACGTCATCAGCCGCTCCTTGGAATCAAAAAGCTGAATGGTGAATGTATCAAGATTGAGAAGTCTTCCGGTGATCGTTGTGCCGTCTTTGAGCACCGTGCGGTATGTCCGGTTCGCAGGAGCAACCTCGGAATCCGGATCGAGTAATGAATGCAGCAGTTGCTGAACGATGGCCGCCGGTGTTGGCGCTGGAGGCGGAGGTCCAAAGAAGACGGCAGCAGGCCGTGGGGCACCAATGGACGTCAGATCAGGTCCCACGCGGGAACCATTCTCACCGACCCGATGGCAACTGAGGCACTGACCCTTGCCTTCAAGAATCGCCTTTCCGCGTGATGTATCGCCCAGTGCAGGCATATCGCTGGAAGCCGTTGTCGTTCCCGCTACCGATCGAAGATAAGCGACAACCATGGCCGCCTGCTGCTCCGTGAAATTGAAACTCTGCATCGCCGTGCCGGGTATGCCATTCCGGATGATGCGCGCAACTTCGTCATCGGTTGAAGCGCGGCGGAATTTTCCCGACATCAATGCCACGCCCGGAACCTGGTCACCAGCCGACCCGTGGCAGCTCGCACAGTTGGATTGGAACAATCGTCCGCCCTCGGCAGTCTCGTCGGGCGTGAACGTATGCTGTCGGAGAAGGAGCGCTAGCGTAAAAATTGCAGTTAGAAACATAGTCCTCTAAATGTTCCCCTCCTCGCAGAGGAGGCGAGATAGTGGATCGGGATCAGCGTTTCCACATCCACCCTAAGAATACGAGGTAGTTTACGGAAACAGGCTTGAGAATGCAAAAACCCGTTCTTCGAATAAGGTGCGTTGATCCACTTCGATTTAGAATGTGGCGGTGCGCGGATCCCGATCCTGGGGCTATTTCACCCGCACAGCCAAACTGTTCGAGTATGCCGACAGGTTGGTCGCATTGAAGGCCTGAACGCGATAGGTATAGGCGCCGCGGGCGACAACATCCGTGAAGA
>QHXC01000422.1 GCA_003222815.1 Acidobacteriota bacterium
CAAGATAAACACACCCATTGGACTTGAAAGGCTAAGTCAAAGGCGTGTAAAAAAGCAACGGGGGGATCTCCGATGAACAGTTTTGGCCTTCTCTTCAAAGTCCTCTGGACGCCAGGCGAAGCCATGCTTCTTATATCCAAGAACCCGAGAGTGCTCGCGCCTTTGATCGTGTTGACCGCGGTATCCTTTGCCGTATCCATGGTGACGTTCACGAAGATCGATGCCGGGGAACTGGCGCTTCGCCAGTTGGAGCGATCCGGTCGAGCCCAGCAGATGACGGAGGAGCAGAAGGAGAGAGTACTCGCACAGTCGCGAAAGTTGACGCCGGTATTTATCGCGACGGCGGCAATCGGCCCCCTGATCATCATTACTCTCGCAACCGCGATCTATTTTGCGATATTCACCATCATCGGGCGTGAAGGGACCTTTAAGACGTTCTATGCCGTTACGGCATTCGCTTACCTTCCATTAGTCGTGCGCCAACTCGCGGCAATGATCCAGGTTTCCGTTTTCCCGCCTTCATCGATCGTGCCTCAGGAACTTGGAAGCCTGAGTCTCGCCGTTTTTCTTGATCCAACTTCAGTTTCGCGGCTCGTCTATGCGATCGCATTGGCGCTCGATATCACTTCGATCTGGATCATGACCCTGTTGATCATCGGTTTCAAATTCTTAGCCCGCCGGAGTGTGAGCACGGCGTTGCGGGTAACGGGAGTGGCCGCTGTCTTTGTGGTTTTCTCGGCGATTGGCGTTGGTTTGCAGATGCTGCAGGGTTAGGCTTCAAAGAGATGGAACGGTGGCGGTAAATTCTCAGGAGTCACAGGAGAAATGGATTGGAAATGAACCTTTCCGGTGCTGTTACAACAGTATGTGCGGAATGCCGCGTCGTCTTCCCGGTGGACGAGATGATCCGCCACGGGAACGTCTATGTATGTGCAGACTGCAAGCCCGTGTTCATGCAAAAGCTCGTCGAAGGCGCCGAGATCGGCACAGGCAAAATGCGCTACGCCGGATTCTGGCTTCGGCTCGGAGCGATTTTCTTAGACAGCATCATCCTCATTGTGATTCGCGCGGTGGCGAATTCCGGCCTGGCATTGATAGCGGGACTGTCCATGGGCCAGGCTTTAGGGACTGAGCAACGAGGTCTGGGCCTGACGGTAGTTTTAATGGCCATCCAACTCGGAACCGGCATTTCTTACGAAACCATCCTTATTGGAAAATACGGCGCGACTTTGGGTAAGATGGCGTGCAAGATCTATGTCGTTACTGCTGAGGGGGGACGCGTTTCTTACTTACGGGCCTGTGGGCGGTATTTCGCAAGAATCCTTAGTGCCTTCACTCTTTTAATTGGCTTTATCATGGCCGCATTTGACCCAGAGAAGCGCACGTTACACGATCGCATTTGCAATACTCGGGTGGTTCTCGAATAGCCGATGGCGACATTTTCTGTTCTAGGATTGAATTCGCTTGCCGGTCGCAGGCAGATTCATTCTCTTCCTTCATGCCCCAAGTGCGGAGCGCCGCTCGTCGAGGGCGTGCTCAATCAGCCCAGCCTGGAGCCATGTCCAGGATGCCAAAGCTTGTTGCAGGTCGAAGTTTTCCCCGCTTTGTTTCGCCGGACTGCTCCGGCCGGGAGCGGCGAAATCGTATTGGTCGATGGCGAATCGTCTTGTTTTTACCATGCCAGCAAAAAAGCTGTGCTCGCGTGCCAAGGCTGCGGCCGTTTTGTGTGCGCTTTGTGTGACTGTGAACTGAATGGGGAACACTTCTGTCCGGCATGTCTCGAGACAGGAAAGGCGAAGGGCAAAATCAAGAGCTTGGAAAATCGGCGGACGCTGTACGATAGCATTGCGTTGTCGCTTGCCATTTTGCCGCTTGTCATTTTTATTTTCTGGTTTTTCACCATTGTCACCGCGCCGATGGCTTTGTTCATGGCCATCCGTTACTGGAACGCTCCGGGCAGCATTGTTCGCCACACAAGGATTCGTTACGTCGTGGCCATGATCTTTGCAACGCTTCAGATAGCGGGTTGGGGAATCGGCATTTATTTTTTGATTGAGAATCTTCATGGCTGAGCAAGAGTACCGGCGTCTGACCCGATCGCGCGTGCGCCGTAAAGGCTTCTTAGGCTTCTTTACGATCGTGGCGAGCACACGCTCGAGTCTTTGGCTGGCCAAGGATCACGTGCTGAGCATCGACTCGAGACGCTACACGGAGGAGTACAAGAGGTTTTACTTTCGTGATATTCAGGCAATCACGATTCGTCAAACCAAACGGCGCGCCATCTGGAACTTTGCGCTGATGCTTTTGCTGGTTTTCTGGCTGGGAATGCTGGTCAGTATGGTTTCCGGGTTTGAGTCAGACTCGGCAACTATCGCCTTACTGTGTACATGGTTCTTGATTCTTGCCGTGCCTTTATTAGCGAACAACATCCTCGGTCCAACGTGCGCCGTTTATCTTCGAACCGCGGTTCAAATTGAGGAATTGCCATCGCTCAACCGCGTGCGGCGCGCGCACAAGGCACTGGCCCGCATTCGCCCGCTGATTTCAGCCGCGCAAGGGCAGCTCGCGCCGGAAGAGGTTTCCGTCCGAATCCGGGAAATGAACCAGTCATCCGACGCTTCTGCGATGGCAGGCGCCAGCCAAAACGCGCGGTCAGAGAGCGCGCCCACAGTCGAGGACGCGCCGTCTCGGATCGTAGTTGAACCGCAGTGAGCTATGCATAATCTCGCTCAGCAGCGTTGCTTCAACCACGCCGCGCGCGAGGCGGCGGCGCGTTGTCCCGAGTGCAAACGGTTCTTCTGCCGCGAGTGCATTACCGAACACGAAGACCGGGTCCTCTGCGCCGCGTGCCTCAAGACGCTCGCGATAGCGCCGTTCACGAAACAGCATGTATTCGCGGGGCTGGCGCGTTTTGCTCAATGTGCCGTGGGGATCCTGATCGCCTGGTTCTTCTTTTTCCTGATTGGCGAAAGCCTGTCACGGCTGCCGGATTCGTTCCATGAAGGGGCGCTCTGGAAAGTTCCATGGACTGAACATCAATGAAACGCGCGCGCAGTCGACAGCCAGGCAAAGGCGGACTCGATCTCATCGACGAAGCGGCGCATCTGCTGCGTGGCGCCTCCGCCGCGACGCTGGCAACTTACTACCTTGGAGCGATTCCGTTTGTCCTGGGGTTTCTCTACTTCTGGACCGACATGAGCCGCAGCCCTTTTGCCAATCAGCATCTCGCTGAAGCCGCGCTCGCCATCACCGCGTTATTCATTTGGATGAAGTTCTGTCAGGCGTCATTCGCCCGACGCATCCGCGCGCAGCTCGCGGCCGAACCGGTGCCGCGCTGGAGCTTTCGCCAGACCGTTCGGGTTCTTCTCACGCAAGCCGTCATTCAACCCTCGGGGCTTTTTTTAATTCCGCTGTCGCTCGTCCTTACGCTGCCCTTCGCGTGGGTCTACGCGTTTTACCAAAGTGTTACTGCTATGGCAGACGCCGATTCAAGCGAAAGCTCCAAGCTGGTAAAAAGAGCGTGGAAACAGACTGCACTCTGGACGTGGCAGAATCACATCGGTCTCAGCATCGGCCTTGTCTTCGGGGTCTGCGTCTTTCTGAATTGGGCTATGGTTGCTTTCTCGGTTCCCAGCCTGCTCAAAATGCTGTTCGGCGTCGAGAGTACCTTCAGCAAAAGTCCTGCCGCCATGCTGAACACAACTTTTTTGGCGACGATTTTCGGGTTGACCTATCTGTGCGTGGATCCGATTCTGAAAACAGTTTATGCGTTGCGCTGTTTCTACGGAGAGTCGCTGCAGTCCGGCGAAGACTTGAAAGCGCTGCAGCCGCTCAGTCCACCTCAGTTACCGGTCCACAATCCGGCGCGCAGGTTTCGGCGGTGGAGTTGAATCGCCGGATCGACGAGGTGATTCATCAAAGTAAATACACGTGGCGAATGGCGCGTGAGGAAGTTGTGGAAGAAGATTCGGAAAAGGGAGTCATTACGAGATTCGTGGAGAGAATCGGAGACCTCGCGCGAAATGTGGTGAGAACCGTTCTAGGTTGGATCGGGGATTTGGTCCGAAACGTTTTCAGGTCCGAACGAACAAACAAAGCCAGCGGCTCGAGTTTCAGCTGGATGACATCCCGGCTTTTGCTGTTCGTGTTGCTGGCGGCCGTACTTTCGGCTCTCGCTGTCTTTCTTCTCCGCGTCTGGCGTGGAAAACGCCCCGCCACCGGCGTGAGAGCCGAAGAGATTCGACTCGGGCCGGACGTCGCTGATGAAAGTGTCCGGGCGGACCAGTTGCCGGAGGACGGCTGGACGAGGCTCGCGCGCCAACTGCTCGAACAAGGCGAATTCCGGCTTGCGATGCGCGCCTTTTACCTGGCGAGTCTGGCGCATCTCGCACAGCGCAATTTGATCGGCATCGCCCGTTTCAAATCGAATCGAGATTACGAAGACGAGCTGGGGCGCCGCGGGCATGCGATTCCGAACCTGCTGCCTGTTTTTAGGGAGAATCTTTCGATGTTTGAACGCATCTGGTACGGCGTGCACGAGGTCAATCGTGAACTGGTCCAGCATTTCGCCGCGAACGTGGACAAGATCAAGGCCGGCACATGAAAAGCTACTGGCCCATCATTCTCCTGCTTGCCCTCGGGGCAGCCCTTACGTTTGGGATCGTTCAACTTTTCGAGCTTCGCTTCGAGGTGGGTGATGTTTATCCGGAATACTCTTCGCTGCGTTCCGATGCACTCGGCACGATGGCCTGTTACGAGAGCCTCGATCGATTGCCGGGACTTTCCGTCCGCCGGGATTTTTCCACGTCGAACCGTTTGCCCGATGGAAATGAGACGGCATACTTTCAACTCGCCACGTCGATTGAGGCGTGGCGGCGGCTTTCCGAAGGAACGGGCGCCGAGATCGAGCAATTCCTAAATGGCGGCGGCCGCTTCGTGATCACGATGTTTCCGGAGTCTTCGAACTTTTTACCGCCGCTTGATCAAAAAAAAGCCGAGACCGGCTCGGTGGACGAAAAGGTGAAGGTCACGTCCCTCGGAAATCGTTGGGGCGTCGATTTCCAGATCATCGATCTGAGGCGCGGCGACGGCGCGGTTTACGCACCGGCGCGTGTCCAAAATGAAAGCGCTTTGCCGCTCCCGGAAACGCTCGACTGGCACAGCGGCATCGTGTTCGCGAATTTAGATCATGCCTGGAAACGAATTTACACGCGCGGAACCGATGCGGTAATGATCGAACGCGCGTTCGGACGAGGCGCTGTCGTGATCGCGACCGATTCCTATTTCCTGAGCAACGAAGCAATGCGGAAGGATCGGCATGCCGACTTGCTGGCGTGGCTCTTCGGTTCGAGCCGGAACGTGATTTTCGACGAAGCGCACCTTGGCGTTGCGGAGGCTCCCGGCGTGGCTACATTGATTCGCAAATACCATCTGCAGTGGTTTATCGCAGGTTTGATTCTGTTGGCCGGACTTTTTATCTGGAAGAATACGGTGAGTCTCGTTCCGCCTCACGCGGAGAACAATGCTCAGGATTATGTCGCCGGCAAGGACTCGGCCTCGGGTTTCGACAATCTTTTGCGTCGCAGCATTCCCACACGTGATTTACTGGCCGTTTGTTTCGGCGAGTGGAAAAAATCGGCTGCTCAAACCGGCAAATACTCCTCTGTCCGGATCCAGCAGGCCGAGGCGGCGTTCCACGCGGAAAACCGCCTGGTGGAGAAAGATCGCGACCCGGTTAGAGCGTATCAAACCATCTCTAGGACGGTGGGCCCGACGCTAAGAAAGATCAAATGAAAATCGAGCAAGGGATCGAACGAATCAAGGGAGTTCTCGCGGAAGCGCAGCATGAAACCGGCAAAGTCATCATCGGCCAGCACGATGTGGTCGAAAAGGCGTTGATTGCGATCTTTACCGGAAGCCATGCGCTCATCGAAGGCGTGCCGGGGGTCGCCAAGACACTGCTCGTACGCACCCTCGCGCACGTGCTCGGCTGCGAGTTCGCGCGCATTCAGTTCACGCCCGACCTCATGCCGGCGGACATCACGGGAACAAACGTTTTTAATCTCCAGCGTAACGAGTTCTCGCTGATCAAGGGGCCGATCTTTACGTCGTTTCTACTGGCGGATGAAATCAATCGCGCTCCGGCCAAAACGCAGTCGGCGCTGTTGCAGGCCATGCAGGAACGTGTTGTGACGATCGACCGCGACACCTATCCGTTGCCGCCGAACTTCACCGTCTTCGCGACGCAAAACCCGATTGAATACGAAGGTACCTATCCGCTCCCGGAAGCGCAGAAAGACCGCTTCATGCTCAAGATCACGATGAAAGCGCCTGATCGCGCCGAGGAACTTTCGCTCGCCCAACGGACGATGACCAAGGAAGCGCCAGAAACGTTGCTGGCCGGTGGGGTCGTCCGCCGGGTGATCCAACCCGAAGACTTCGCCACGTTGCGCAACGGCCTGGCCCTTATTGTGATTCGCAATGAATTGGCCGGTTACCTCGTAGATATCGTTCGTGCCACGCGCCAACACGAAAGCGTCTTGGTCGGCGCCGGGCCGCGAGCGACGCAATCGCTCATCATGGCTTCGCGCGCCAACGCCGCAATTTCCGGACGGGACTTCGTTACGCCCGACGACATCAAAGCCATGGCGTTACCCGTGCTCGAGCACCGTCTGATTCTGCGTCCCGAGTTCGAAATCGAGGGGCTGGCCGTGACCGAAGTGATCGAGCAGATTCTGCATGAGATCGCCGTGCCAAGATGAATTACGGGCGCGGGGACCCGGCCGGTGGGCCCGACGCTAAAACGGGCGTGGGGGAACCGGCCGGAAGTAAAGAGGTCGCGAAGGGATGTACCGAAGCGACCCGGCCGGTGGGCCCGACGCTGAAACAGGCGTGGGGGAACCGGCCGGAAGTACAGAGGTCGCGAAGCGATGTACCGAAGCGATCCGGCCGGTGGGCCCGACGCTAAAAAATGCTCATGATTGTCCCACGCTCCAAACTACTATTTTGGGTGGCGGCAGTGGTGCTGCCGTTTGCGCTGCTGGCGGCGGTCGTGCCGGGCGCGGCGCCGGTTTGTATTTTGTTCGTTGGAGGGCTTGGACTGGCCGCACTGGCGGATGCTTTGGGCAGCCGGCGAAGTTTCGGGGGAATTCGAATTGAGCTTGCGCCGGTCGTTCGCATGTCCAAAGACCGCGAGGGAAAACTGGAAGTTCGCATTCGAAACGAACCGCCGCGCCAAATATCTCTGCGTGTGGCTCTAGGTTTGCCGCGAGAAATTCCTGCCGTCTCCGAAGAACTGGACGTCGTTTTGTCTGCCGAATCGCAATGGTCACGGCTGGTGTGGATTTGCGTTCCAATCAAGCGCGGCGACTACCGCATCGAGTCAGCTTACGTGGAAGGGACCTCGTTTCTCGGCCTTTGGTCGGTGCGCGAAGCGGTCCCAGTGCAATCCGAGATCCGGGTTTATCCGAATCTGTTGGCGGAGCGGAGAAACCTCGCCGCGCTATTCCTCAATCGCGGCGGTTTCGGATTTCATCTGCAGCGGCAGGTCGGCAAAGGGCGGGATTTTGAAAAGCTCCGTGAGTATGTTCCCGGCGACAGCTTCGATGAGATCTATTGGAAGGCTACGGCCCGGCGCGCCAAACCGATCACGAAAGTGTTTCAGATCGAGCGGACGCAGGAGATTTACGTGGTCGTCGATGCGTCGCGGCTTTCCGCGAGGGAGACCGTGTCCCGCGCGGCCGGCGCTTCGATCCTCGAACGTCTCGTCACCGCCGCTCTTGTCCTCGGTCTCGCGGCCGGGCAACAACGCGATCTGTTCGGTTTGTTGGCGTTTACGAACAAGGTGGAAACCTTCGTTCGCGCCCGAAACGGCAAGGCGCACTACAGCGCCTGCCGTGACGCGCTGTACACATTGCAGCCGCGGACCGTCACTCCGGATTTCGACGAACTTTGCACGTTCATTCGTCTTCGGTTGCGCCGGCGGGCTTTGATTGTCTTCCTGACTTCGCTAGACGACCCGGCGATCGCGGAGGATTTTGTCCGCAACGTGGATTTAATTCGGCGGCAGCATCTGGTAATGGTCAACATGATCCGGCCACCGGGAACCACGCTGATGTTTACCGATCCGGTCGCGTCGGTGGACGACTTATATCGGCAGGTCGGAGGTCATTTGCGGTGGCAGAAGCTGCGGCAGTTAGAAAAAACCTTAAGACGGCGCGGTGTCCTTTTTTCGTTGATTGAGAACGAGCGCTTGAGCGCCGATCTGGTCTCACAATACCTGAGCATCAAACAGAGGCAGTTGATATGAACCAAAACTCCGAATGCGTGGGGGGACCGGCCGGCCATCAAGGAATGTCCGCGAGTAGCCGGCCGGTGGGCCCGACGCTAAGAAATGCGTGGGGGGACCGGCCGGCCATCAAGGAATATCCGCGGGTAGCCGGCCGGTGGGCCCGACGCTAAGACCCTAAAATGATCATCGACCTCCAACGTTTTATTACGAGCGAGCGGTCTTGCTGGAACGAACTCGACAAAATGCTAGGCCGCCTAGAAGCCGAGCCGAATGCCCGCATGAAGCTCGAAGAGTTGCAACGCTTCCATGAACTTGCCCAACGTACGGCGGCTAGCCTGGCCAAGCTGACGACGTTTTCATCCGAGCCGGAAACTCGGCGGTATTTGGAGAGTCTCATTGCCAGGGCGTACGGAGAGATTCACGAGACGCGAGAGAAGCGGCGGCGGATTCTTCCGTTAAGATGGTTTTTCCAAACCCTGCCGCAGACGTTTCGGCGTCATATTCGCGCCTTTTATCTTTCGTTAGCCATCACGCTGGCAGGCTTCGTGTTTGGCGGGTTTGCGACTGCTTTCGATCCTGACTCGCGTCACGTCACCATGCCATTCGGTCACGATCAATTGCGACCGAGCGAACGGGTGCAGCAGGAGGAAAACCGGGCCGAAGATCGCTTGGCCGGCCAGAAGACATCGTTCTCGGCCTATCTAATGACTCACAATATCCAGGTTTCGATTTTTACTTTTGCGCTCGGGATGACTTGGGGGGTGGGCACGATCCTCATGCTCTTCGACAATGGCATCGGCTTGGGCGCCATCTCGGTCGACTATGCCGCGGACGGACAAACCAGGTTTCTGTTGGGCTGGCTGATGCCGCACGGCGTCATTGAGATTCCGGCAATTCTTATTGCCGGTCAGTCGGGACTGGCGCTCGCTCTGGGACTCATCGGCTGGGGCAAACGCGCTCCGATGGGAACCCGGTTGCGCGAAGTGTCCCATGATGTGGTCACCTTAAGCTTTGGCTTCGGGATACTGCTGGTCTGGGCTGGATTTGTGGAAGCATTCCTCTCGCAATATCACGAACCGATTGTTCCGTATGATGCAAAGATCGCTTTCGGCGCTATTGAATTGGTTTTGCTTTGTTTGTATCTGGCAAAATCCGGACGATGAAAACCAACTCCCTCGTGATCAAAACGCCAGAAGGCATCGTGTTCTCGCAAGCACTTGCCGGCCCGGTGACGCGCTTTCTTGCGTGGTTCATCGATCTCCTGAGCATCGCCGTCCTTGTCTCCGCGCTTGAAACGGTTCTGGGATTGCTCGGCTTCCTCAGTCCCAATCTCGTTGGGGCGGCGTTCACGTTGGGCTATTTCATCATCAGCATCGGGTATGGAATTTTTCTGGAATGGGCTTGGCGAGGCCAGACAATGGGGAAAAAGCTCCTTCACTTGCGGGTCGTGGATGCGGAAGGTATGCGGCTGCAGTTCGACCAGATCGTGACACGCAATCTGCTGCGGTTCGTGGATATGTTGCCCGCGTTTTACTTTGTGGGAGGAGTGTCGTGCTGGCTGAATCGAAAATGCCAGCGGTTGGGAGACGTCGCGGCGAACACCATTGTTATCCGGACGCCCAGCATCGCCGAACCCGATCTGGATCAATTGCTGGCGGGAAAATTCAATTCACTTTCCCAGTATCCGCATCTTACCGCACGGTTGCGTCAGTTGGTATCCCCCAGCGAGGCCTCAACGGCTCTCCAGGCATTGATCCGCCGCGATGAATTCGAACCAGCCGCCCGCGTCGAATTGTTCGAACAACTTGCCCGGCATTTCCAGGCTAAAGTGGATTTTCCGCCGGAGGCCGGCGATGGCGTCGCGGACGAACAGTATATCCGCAATGTGGTGGACGTGATCTATCGCCCGTCCTACATGGGACATCGGCCTTGACACGACCCTCCTGCGCCGCTCGTGCCTCAAAACTCAAACGCCCAAGGGCTGCGCCCGGATTTAGCTCTCCGGGATGCCGTAATCCTCGATCTTCTTATAGAGGCTCTTGCGCGAGATTCCCAACATCTGGGCTGCTAGGCTCTTATTGCCTTTGCTCTTGGCTAGGGCGTTGATGATCAGTTTTCGCTCGGCCTCTTTCAGAGTGAAGACTTCGTCTCCCAGCATCGAGGCTTTTTTCTGCGGCTGGACAGACTCCACGATACGCTCGGGCAGATCCGTCATCCGGATAATGGGCGACTTTCCATAGGCGAGTAACATCTCAATGAGGTTTTCCAATTCGCGAACATTGCCAGGCCACACATACTTCATCAGGGTATCCATGGCCTGTGGATCGACCCCGGCAACGGTGCTCCCGTAGCTTTTTTGATGCTTCTTTAGGAAATGTTCGACGAGCAGCGGGATGTCATCCGCGCGGTCTCGAAGAGCAGGCAAATGGATGGTGATCACGCTCAGCCGGTAATACAGGTCCTTGCGGATGGCTCCCGACTCGAGCGACTCCTCGACCGGCTTATTCGTCGCGGCGATGACGCGCACATCGACCGGAAACTCTCGCGTATCCCCGAGATGGCGAATGCGGCGCTCTTGAAGGACACGCATCAATTTCACCTGAAGGTCGGGGGACATTTCCATCACTTCATCCAGAAAGATCGTGCCCCCGTTGGCTGCGCGAAACAAACCTTCCGAGTCGCTGACCGCGCCGGTGAAAGCGCCTTTCTTATAACCAAACAATTCGCTTTCAATCAGATCTTTCGGCAGCGCGCCACAATTGACAGCGACGAAGGGAGCATCGGATTCGTTTAGCGTCGGGCCCACCGTCCGGCTACTGGAGGAAGTCTCTCTGGAGGAAATCTCTGGGTGGCCGGCCGGTTCCCCCCCGCTGAATGTATTGTAGTGAATGCCGCGTGCAACCAGTTCCTTGCCGGTCCCGCTTTCGCCGGTGATGAGCACTGTCGCGCGATTGCCGCAAGCCGCGGCCATTTTTTCGAGCACGGCCTGCATCACCTGGCTCTTTCCAATGACGTTCTCGAAGCTGTATTTGCCTTGAAGCTCGGCGCGAAGGCGATCGACTTTTTCTTCGAGCTGCTTCTTCTCGAGAGCGCGCTGGATCAGGAGATTCAATTCGTCATGATCGAATGGCTTCTGAATGTAGTGAGCCGCGCCAAGCTGCATCGCCTCGACGGCACTTTTGACGGTGCCGTAGCCCGTCATGACGATGAACTCGATGTGCGGGTATTTGCCCTTGACGGCGCTCAGCAGTTGGATGCCATCCATCTCCGGCATTTGAAGATCGGCAAGCACAAGGTCGATGTCGCCATTTTGTGCAAGCAGCGAAAGCGCTTCACGCGCAGAGGTTATGGAGCGCGCTTGATAGCCGCGGCGTTCGAGCAGGCGCGCGCACATGGCGCCGTGCTTGGCGTCATCCTCGACGACGAGGATTCGAGCGGAATCAACCAACCGGGACCTCCGCCTTGACGGGTAAATAGACGCGGAACGTCGTTCCCTTTCCTGTCACCGTATCGAATTCGATCGAGCCCATGTGGTTTTCGACAATCTTGTAAGAAATCGAAAGCCCGAGGCCTGTACCTTTGCCGACTTCTTTGGTCGTAAAGAACGGCTCGAAGACGCGGTTTCGGTCGGATTCTTTGATCCCGCAGCCGGTATCGTGTACGTCAATGCGGATGCGCTCGAACTCTTCGTTGTTGCTCGTGGAGACGTAGAGATCACCGCCCTCGGGCATGCTGTCGGCGGCGTTGTTGGCGAGATTCAGAACAACTTGCGCAATCTCGTTTTCGTTCACTTTTGTCCGGGGCAGCCTGGAGTCCAAATCCATATGAACCCGGACGTTCTTCATTTCAAAATCGTGCTGAACCAGAGACAGGACTTTGCGAATGATATCGTTGATATCCGCGTTGCTCTTCGCAATGGTTGGACGCCGCGAGAAGTTCAGGAGGTTCTTCACCAGATCGCGGCAGCGTCCTCCCTGTTCAATGATTTCGTCGACGTCCGCAAGGTTGGCTGAAGTTCCGGGCTGCTGGGACAGATCCTCTCGAAGCATCTGTGCGTAGCCGATGATCGTGCCAAGAGGCGTATTCAGCTCGTGAGCAATCCCCGCGGCGAGTTGGCCGACACCCACCATCTTTTCCTGCTGGACCATCGTCTCTTGGGATTCTTTCAATTCACGCGTTCTCTCTTCAACCTTCTTCTCCAGCGTCTGATACGACTCTTCCAGTTTTGAAGCCATCGAGTTGAACTGTTTGCTGAGGAGCTCGATTTCATCACCCGAGTCAATGCGCAGCCGATTGTCGAGTTGACCTTTCTCAATCACCTCGGCCCCTTTGCGAAGCTGGTCGATGCGAGCGGTAACGCGCTTGGAGAAAAACGATGCGATGGCAATCGCAACGAACAAGGAGATAATCGCCGAAATGATAATGTATATATTGGTACGGCCGCCGGCTTCGGCTTCAATCGCTTGTTGCGAACTGTCGATCGAGTCGATGAACGAGAGAGGCCGGCCCACCCAGATGGCGCCAATGACCTGGTTTTCGTAGTTGCGCAAAGGTTCAAAGAAACCCATCCTTCGTTCGCCATTGATGCGGACGGTTCTTTGAAGGTACTCGCCCCGGCTGAGGACTCGGTCCGTTTCCGCATCGATCAACGTTCCCGTGGCATTCTGCCCTTTGTTCTCGCCCCGGCTGAGCGTGACGGTGGTCGCAATCCGGACATCGTCCAGGAAGATCGACGCCGCATCGCCAAGCAGCTTCTGGACGTCCTGGACAATGGAAAGATCTTTGTTCAAGAGCCGCCCGGCGAGGATGGCGCCGACGATCTTTCCTGAAGAAGTGCGGAGGGGCATCGCTACGGTCATCAGCAAGCCGCGGTCCTCGTACGTATTCGCGGGAACAGGAATACTTGCAGATGACTTGAGGAGTACGGTCGCCTGCTTATCCAGATTCTCTTTGGCCAAAATCTGCGGTGGGAAGGTCTCAAAGGACTGGATCGTATGGGCCGTGAGCGCGTTCAGAATCAAGCGACGGATCGAAGAGACGGGTTTCTGCGGATCGTAGTACTCGCGGATCAGCATGTCGTCGCCGAAAGCGTCCGGATTGTTGGCCCGGAGCAGGGTCCGTCCCTGAATATCGACAATTGTGATCATCGAGAGCTTCGCATCCCGTTGCACCCCGCGGAGCAATTCCGCCATCCGATGCCGTTCCTCCTCCGTTTGTGGCAACCGGTCTCCGATGACGCCGGATTGCGATAGCGCACTGATCGTCGAGGTAATGCCGGAGAAAATGTTCTGAAACTCATTCTTGAAAATGACGACGTTCGTCCGGGTTTCGCGCTGGCCTTGCTCGGAAACGAACTGTAATCGCACTTCCCCCAGCCGCCGGAAATAGTCGTTCATGATGCCCTTGATCACCAGGCTGAAGAGCAAAACTGTCAGCAACGAGCCCCCGAGAAACGTGTAAACCAGCTTTTTTCGAAGGGAGAGACGGAACGTCATAAGCGTTAAGGCAGGTATTGTACCAAATCAGTGCGAGGAACTTCAGAGCTCCTGAGGTCGAGGAATTCAGGACGAACCTATACGAAGCGAAAACTCCCCTCCTTGGCAAAGGAGGGGTGGCCGCGCCATCAAGAAAAATGGCCCGAAGGCACCTTGTTTGGCGCGGACGGGGTGGTTCGTCCAAGCTACCGCTAGAATCTATTCGGAGGTTGAACGAACCACCCCGTCTGCGCCCAGCTAAGGTGGCTTCGCGACATTTCATTGATGGGCGCAGCCACCCCTCCTTCGCCAAGGAGGGGAATTCCGGCTCATTCTGTTTTCCTCGTTTGCTGCAAATTGTCTGGCGAGATATTGACCCATTCCGGATTTTTTGTGCAAAGCCGAAATGAGGGGAATACTACAGCTCAAACAGCCGGATACGCCGCAGCCATACATCCGTCAGGTACAGCAACAGCGCCGCCGCCGTCAGGTAAGGCCATAGCGGCGTGGGAAGGGCAGTGGTTTCGCCGTTTGGATCGAAGATATCTTCCGCTCTAGGTTGAAAACGGCCCTTCGTCTCCGCGCTGATGGCTCGCAGCACGTCGGTATTCGGTGGGTAGAAGTGATACTCATCGGGATATGAATATGCGAGAACTCTCGAAGCTCCACCGCTGTCTTCGCCGACGGCGCGGAACAGATACGAACCCTTTTTCGTCAGTGGGAACTTCGCTTCGTAGGATCCGGGTCCGACCTGGCGAACCAACACCTCAGACACCGACTGGTCCGGGCTGATAACCCGGACCTGCGATTCAAGCTTGTTCCTGAACTGGCCATCCTTTCGAATGGCGTTAATCGTAACCTTCGCTTCGTCTCCGTCACGCACGACACGGAAGTCGAACTCATTGTCGTCACGCCGGCGCATCGTTTCGCGTATAAGCTGCGACCAGAATTTCGGATAGCCTTTCCATCGGAGCCAATCCACGGCCCAGCGGTCTTTCAAGTCCGACGTGAAGGCCACGGTCTTGCCCAGGCCATATTGCCACCGCGCGAGGATCGGATCCTTACGCTTCGATTCGAGCAATACCTCGGATGTGTCTTTCGACTTCGTCGCCACATAACCTAGCAAAGGCGGAGCCGCATTGAAGTCGATGCCTTTGAATGCTTCGACGTTCTTCTTCACCACAGGCTTGAATGATTCCTCGCGAAGCGTCTTTCCTGTAGCGAGCTCGGTCTCTTCCGTAAAGATCTGAGGAACGTTCGTCGGTTCTTCCAGGTAATACGTTCGTCCCTTACCCCAGGTCGCGATGTTAGCAAGCAGTTCACGATCGGCGCCGTTGCCGACGGCCACCGTGGAAACCGTGATTTTGGCTTCGGCCATCTTCTGAGTCAGACCCTGGAAATCATCCGGCAGCGAACGGCCGTCCGAGAGAAGGATAACGTGTTTAACCTCCGTCGAAGCTCCCGTAAGCTGGATGAATGCCTCGCGCAGGGCCGGATAAATGTTGGTCTCGCCACCCGCAATGATCGAGCTTATCGCTTGAATGATTTGGGTTCTGTTTGACACGCTCTGAAGGCGCACAGGCCAATAGAAGTTATAGTCGAATGCGACAACGCCAAAGCGATCCTCATCCTTCAAGAGCTGAAGTGGAGCTTTCGTGGCTTCCTTCGCCAGCTCGATCTTCTGCCCGCCCATACTTCCGGATTTGTCGAGGACGACAATCATCGCCACCGACTCGGGCTTCTCTTTCTTTGCCTCAAATGTCACGGGGAGGACTTCTTCAATTATCGTCTTGGAATATCCGCCTTCACCGTAGTTGTTCTCGCCGCCCGCAAGGATGAACCCACCGCCAAGGTCGCGAACATACGTGGCCATCGTGCGCATTTGCTGATCGTTGAGGGTGTTTCTGGCCACATCACTCAGCATGACCGCATCATAAGCATCCAGCACTTCTATGTTCAGGGGAATGGCGTTCGGGGGGACTGTGGTTACCGAGAACCCTTCCGCTTTCAGCGCTGCTTCCAGGTATCGCGCACTCTGGGGATGCCCTTCCACATAGAGTATTTTCGGACGGCCCTGTACGACGATCGACGTACGGAACTTGTTGTTGTCGGGAAATGGATCCCGCGCGGCCTTCACTTCGGCTTCGAGGGTGACCGGACCAGCTTCGTCCTTGATGCTTCCCTCGAAGGCCACGCGATTGAGGCCGCGAATCAATTGGACCTTTCGAGAGCCAAGCGTCTTATCACCATACTTGACCTCGACTTCGGCCGAGGTATCCACCTGGCTGTACACATGAGCTTCGAGCGGAAACAGTTCCTCGGCTGTTATTTCAGAGGGAGCCATGATGGCTTCAACCCAGACGTCGCGATTCGTTCGGGCTTCAGCGGGCACCGCGTAAACGCGCACGCCTTCCAGCTTCAGCCGTGAAAGCACGTCCATCATGTGCCCGGAATTTTCATTTCCATCACTGATGAGCACAAGACGTTTCAAATGATGCGGTGCAAAACTGCGGATCGCCGTATCGATCGCACCTTCGATATCGGTAGCACTCTGGTCGATGGGAGCCCTTTCGCCCTGGGCCAGGGCGGCCTGCGGCCCGGTGAGCGTCACGTTGACTTTCTTAAGCTGATCCAGGCTCTCGAAAACCGTCGAATTTGCTGCAAATGGAATAAACCGCGCTTGCTGCGGCCGGCCGGCATCATTGGTTCGCTGAATCCACTCCATTGCGGTTTGGATGGCCGGAGGAGAAACGCTTTGAGAAACATCGAGCAAATATGCGACCGACAGCCATACGCCGGACCGGTAGATGACCGGCTGCATCAGTGCGAGAGCCAGCAGTGTCACTATCGACGAGCGCAGCGTTGCCGACAATTGGAGGTGCTTTGCGGTCAGATCCGTGAGCGTCTTCCGCTGGACCCACCAGAGGTAGGGAACGGCCAGCAGGAGGAGCAGCGGCCAGTATATGTCAAAGGTGAGTCGCATTCTTCAGGTAAAGAGCCGCCAATTCCGCGAATGACGCCAATTCGGTTCGCGTCATTGGCGTAATTCGCGGCTCATAATGTAATTCTCCTATGATATGTGAACCACTCTGCGGCGATGAGCACCACGGCCGCCAGCAGCATATAGAACCACAACTCACGGCTCAACCAATACCGCGGACCGGCCGCGAGTTTATCGTCTTTGAATACGGATCGATTCACGTCCGAAAAAGCTCGATTCGCGAGATTCACCGCGACATGAACGCGAGCATCGCCCTGTGTAGCTGCGTAGAGTCCTGGCTCGTTTGCTTCGAAGACGGTTTTGCCGAGTTGTTGTTCGGATGGAATGGTCTTTCCGTCAATCGTTCGAATTTGTGCGCCGGCGAGCGGAACTTCCACGTTTCCCGGCGACCCGCGCAATGCCAGTTGTTCGCGGTTGAACCACGCCAGGACGTTTTCAACGAAAACAGGAAATCCAACGTGGAATGGGAAATCCGATTGGTCCAAATCAAACGTGAGCATCACCCACTTTGGTTTTTCCGAAGCCACGATCAGAGGTGTCTGCTTCGAGGCGGCGATCACGGTCAAGTTTGCAGGGTCGATGCGCGCAGCGCGTTCAATGGAAACATCGTGGACGGAAACGTACTGCATGACGGGGTGGTTTTCCGACCACGTCGTGATTTCCGGCTTTCGGACCTCGCCAGTGGCGGGTCTCAACCAGGAAGCCGCCGGCGCCCCAATGATCAGGGCGGGCCGCAGGGGCGGCGTGGACGGAGCGAAGCGGTCGAAAATGTAGGCGTCGATGTTTGGCGACTCTCGATAATTGGCGGGGTCTGTTTTTAGCAACTCGACATAGTTGTCCAATTTCAACAAGGTCTCGAGGTAATTGTTTCCACGGGTCACGAGAAGCGTACGGGTCCTTCGTTTTGTGGGAAGGTAAGCGAAAGCCACGTCATCAATGGAAAGCGCGTCGTCTTTCGACTGAATCGAGGCCCGGACGCCGCCGCCCCCGAAGCTCGACAGATCGAACGCCTCTTTGAACACTTCGTTTCTTGGGAGTCGAACAGTTCTGGTGATCCGCTGTCCGCCCGTTCCGCTGATGGTGATCCCGACCTCGGCCGGCTTTCCGAAATTCTGAACCTCGAGATACGCCTCATATCCCAATGGAGTTGATGGCATCGACCGGATTTCGAACGCGGTGATTCCCACGTTTTCGGCCTGCTCGAAAACCGAGACGCGTCTGACGAAGCGTGGAAGCTCGTGAAACGCCACTCCATCCGAGACAAAAAAGACCTGAGAATCGCCACCGTCCACTTTAGGAAACTGCGGTTCCACACTTCGCGGCGACATCTGCTCGATCAGCCGGCGCGCTTCGCCCCGGTCGGTTGTGAATGCCGATGCTGTTTCGCCGGATGTGTCGACGACGCGAAACTCCGTGGTCGGGCCGCCCGTGTTGAGCAGGGCTCGCGCTCTATCGCCGGCGTGTTGCCATCGCGTTCGGCCGTCAGCGGTGTGAGTGTTCATCGTAGGCGACGTATCCAAAACGATCACAACCCGCTCGTTCTTGCCCGTGAGCGACTCAATCTCCGGGCGGGCCAGAGACACCGCAATCAGCAGTGCGATCGTAATCGCGACAAGGATCGAAATGACCTTCCGCAATTTCTCCCAGAGCGAATGTGATTGTCGCTCATCCAATACGCGCCGCCACAATATGGACGAAGAAACCAATACACGGCGATGACGCAGCTTAAGGAAATACAGCGCGATTATCGTTCCGGCCGTCAAGGCGGCCAGCAATGCGGTTTGTAAAGGACTCAGTGCAAGGAACGTCATTTCAAGAACCTGCCTTGCCGGAAAACCTTCAAGACCAGCTCTTCGAATGGAAAGTCCGTCGCGGTTCTTACATACCCGAGCTGATACTTGCCACAATAACTCTCGATAGCTTCACAATACCGCAAGAACTCGGCGCGATAAGCCGAGAGCAACGACGGAGTGATCGTGATTTCGCGGCTCACCTGGCTCTCGGAGTCTACGAGCACGAGTTCTCCTCTCAATGGCGGATCAATTTCCTCGTGACTTGCAATGTGGACGACGAAGATGTCGTGCCGAAAATGCCGCAGAATGTCCAACGCGCTTTCGAATCCGTGCTGATCGAAGTAATCGGAAATCACGACCGCAAGCCCACGCCGGCGCTTCTCGGTGCAATAGGTCTTGAATGACTCTTTGGCGTTCGTCTCGCCGCTGGCAACGATATCGGTGAGGAACCGAAAAATCTTAAAGATCCGGCCTTTGCCGCGCTGGGGCGGAAGCTCCCCCTTGACGCCATCCGCAAAGGAAATCACATTGACCCGGTCCAGATTCGCCAGCCCGATGTAGCACAGGGCTGCGGCCACCCGCCGCGTATAGTCCAACTTTGTGGGGTTGCCGTAATTCATCGACTGGCTGCTGTCGACGAAGAAATATATCGGCAGATCTTCTTCCTCTTCAAACAGCTTCAAGATCAGCCGGTTCAGCCGAAGGTACGCCTTCCAGTCGAGATGTCGAAAGTCGTCACCGGCCACATACGCACGGTAGTCCGCAAACTCCAATCCGGTACCACGCTTCCGCGTCCGGCGCTCAGCCCTCAACTGTCCGGCAAACAGGCGCTTTGAGATGATATTGAGGTACTCGAGCTTCTTGAGGAACTCGTCGTCGAAAAGCGTGACATTCGCGGTAGACATAAAGAAAGTCCGGCCGCGAATTACGCGAAATGCATTGGCGTAATCGGCGTAATTCGCGGCTAATTTGGTTCCGGCGTACTCTCCAGGATTCCCTTGATGATGGTGTCGGTATCCACCCGTTCGGCCTCACCTTCAAAGTTGAGGAGTATTCGGTGACGAAGGGCCCCGTACGCCACCGCCCGGACATCGTCGCACGAGACATGCACGCGATTCTTGAGCAGAGCGCGTATTTTCCCGCCGATCACCAGGGCTTGGGCACCGCGCGGGCTGGATCCATACCTCACGTACTTGTACGTCATTGGAAGGGCAAAGGGAGGCCGGGGGTGTGTCGCTAGGGTGATCCGGATCGCATAGTCCTGTACCGGCCGGGCGATCGGCACCGCGCGCACGGTTTTCCGCATGTCGAGGACTTCGCCCTGGCCGAGAACGCGATTGACTTCAGGTTCTTTGTTCTTGGTTGTTCGATTCAAAATGGTGTGAAGGCTGTCCTTCGTGGGGTAATCCACCTTCAGCTTCAAGAAGAACCTGTCGAGCTGCGCCTCAGGCAATGGGTATGTGCCTTCCATTTCGAGTGGATTCTGTGTGGCCAGCACGAAGAACGGTGAGTCCAATTTGTGAGTCCGTTTGCCAACCGTGACGCTTCTCTCTTCCATCGCTTCCAGCAGCGCGGACTGAGTCTTCGGGGTTGCCCGGTTCACTTCGTCAGCCAGCACGATATTGGAAAAGATCGGGCCGGGTTGGAACTCCAGGAACTTTTCGCCCATGGCGTCTTCCTGAACAACGTTGGTACCCGTGATGTCGGCAGGCATCAGATCGGGTGTGAATTGGATTCGGGAAAACTTCAGCCGCATCACATCGCTCAAGGTGGAAACCAGCTTCGTCTTTCCCAATCCGGGCACGCCTTCCAGCAGGACATGGCCGCCGGCAAGCATGCTCATGATGACGCCGTCGATGATTTCCTCATAACCTACGATGACCTTGGAAACCTCTTCCCGGACACGCTTGAACTGCTCCTGAAAGGTTTCTACCTGTTGATCGATTGCCGTGCTCATTAAGCTCTCACTTCTTGTCCGTTGGCGTCGGGCCCACCGGCCGGCTACTAGACGAATTCTGTTGGTGGCCGGCCGGTCCCCCGCCGCCCGGGGTAGGCCGTATCGCCTGAAAATAATTTTTGATCAGCGGACGATATTCCCAGGGAATGCGATCCTGATTCAATAGATCTTTCTGAGCAGGGCTTAATTCGGACTTCACGTTGCGATAATCCAGCCGTGAGCGCTCCTGCTTGCTCGCTTCCTCGATGTCTTCCGGTTTCGTTCCTTGATCCTTCATGCCCGCCAACTTTTCGGCTTGAAGCTTCACGTCAAGCTCGGTCGGCGCGCCTTCCCGCGGTGCATTGCCCCCGCGTTGTCCCGACGGATTCAGACCGCTACCTTCGTTGCTTCCGGGCTGGGCAGCGCCCGCTTCTCCGGGAAGTCGAGAGAGCTGGTCGGCCTGCCCTTCCTCTCCCAAAGAAGATTGCTGGCTTGAACCCTCGGAGTCTCCTTGTTCTGCTTGACCTTTCTCCCCTTGCGCGCTTTGGGGCTGTCCTTGTTGCTGGTCCTTTCGCGACTGCTGTCCATTTTGCTGGCGCTGGCGGAGCGATTGTTCAAGGCTTTGAAGCTGCTGGCCGGCCAGGTTCTTCAACTGCTGGGCTTCCATCTTCTGCTGAAGCTTTTCCAGCTCCTGCGCAGCCTGCTGAAGAGCATCCTGAGCATTTTGCTGATCGCGGTTTTTAAGATTCTCGGCGGCTTCTTTTAGGTCTTTTGTCAAATCCTCAAGTCCCGGGCGTGAGTTTTCGGAGGCTTGCTGCAGGCTTTGTTCAAGCTCCTTCGATGACTCATTCTTTTGCAACTGCTCAGCGAGCTTCCTCAGTTCATCGGCAGCAATCTGGAGCTCTTTTTCCATGAGGGCGTTAGCTGTAGCCCTTGTTTTTTCGAATTGCTGGAGATCCTTGGCGATTTCCTCCAGGCCGTCGTTAATGCTTCCCAGATCGAGATTGCCTTCACCGAGTTGGTTCTGGATGTCCTCCAGCAGCTCGGCCGCCTGCGAGGGGTCGATCTTGCCTTCCTCCAATTTCTGGATGATGTCCTCAAGACGCTTTGCCAACTCGGATTGCTGTAGCTTTTCGGCTCTTATCAGCAGCTCTTTGGTGAGTTCGAGGATCGCCTGCTCTTTATCGGTGAGAGTGAATGCCGGCGCAGCCTGGAGCGTCAGCCAGTTATGGTTCCAGGAGAGCGGGACAAAATTCAAAGCCACGAACACCAGGATCATCGCGACGGCGAGATACGATGTTCTTGGGACGTTCCGAGGATAAAGCCGATCGAGATTTATCGCTTGCGCATCCCTCGCCGCGCGCCGGATCTGCGTATCCACCCATTCCGACGATCGTGGATTATCGATAAACCAAAGAGCGGTCT
The DNA here is from genome assembly GCA_003222815.1 of Acidobacteriota bacterium. Lineage (GTDB taxonomy): Bacteria > Acidobacteriota > Terriglobia > 20CM-2-55-15 > 20CM-2-55-15 > 20CM-2-55-15. Next base: position 21,920 of record QHXC01000422.1, read on the forward strand.
TGATTTCGTCATGGAGCTCCGCTTTTGTGTCGACCGAAGCGGCAGCCTGACCGATGGTCCCCTTCTGCAAAAGCCGCCACACCAGGTAAGCGCCGAAACCAACCGCCCAAAGAGTGAAGAAAATGGTCAGAGTTCTCGCCCGAAATGGAGAGAACAGATCCCAGGCCTTCAAACCCAGGGGAAAGATGAAAAACAGCGTTGAGCCAAAGGTGAGTTCCCGGAATAATCGATTCGTCCGAATTCGCCGTTCGACTCGCTTCAGCCACGCAATGATGATCTCTCTATCCGACATTAAATGAACGGCTCTTTCCTGGCATTGAAATCCGGTACGCCTACCATACCCTAGGTAGGCGCGGTAAGCAATCGACAAGGAGAATCAATGTCAAGGAATTAGAGAGCAATTAGAGCACCGCCAGGCTTGCACCGGCAGCAGCGGTGCGTGACCTAGGCCCGCTGAAGCAAGGGGCGGAGATCGCGAACGTTCTTCACGTTCTCCAGGTCGAAGACTCTTTCGATAAGCTTCGCGCAGGTGGCGGCGCCGATAACCGGCGTCATCAGATCGCGGGATTTCGTGATGATTTCCTGATTCCCTCGCGCCGGGGCAGGCGGCGCTCGAGTTCCTCGTCGGGAATGAGTTGGACCTTTGCGTGCTGGCGGAGGATTGCCGGGTCTTTCATACGCGCCGTTTCATGTGCGGAACGGAAAGAGACGGTCTTGTCGACGAGCATCACCGCCACCAGATGCTGGAGGCTGATATCCGGTATTTCCCGATTGTTCACAATGCCAGCCTCGTTGGTTGCGACCCGCACGATCACCTGCTGGACCTGTTCAGGCTCGAAGCGGTTCCGCTTCAGCAGGTTCTCCAATGCATCAAGCACGGCCTGGATGGGCGCGCCGACCGTCCATTTCTTGAAACTGGTCCGTGTGACTTCGTACCGCTCGCCGAGCTTTTCAACGAGTAGCTCAGGTTTGTTCATGGGTCCGAAAGCTTGAAAGAAGTTGTCGGCTCCCGACAGGACGTCATCGACTCCGGTAGCGCCCGCCTGAACCAACAACGCAGCCGTTACACCACCGCGGGCCGGCATGCCGCCGAAATCGAAAGCCTTCTCGATATGGTCTGTGTCCCGCTGCCACGAAGCCAGACCCGAAGCCTGCTGTGCCGTAAAGGAGAGGAGCCAGCGCATCTGCTGGGCGTTGAGATTCGCCGAGCAGCCTGCAGCGGCCGCGGAGCCGAATATCCCGGAGATGGCGTGAGTGCTCCTGTGGCTCGCGACCATGTAAGGCAACCTGCCCAACGTGATCGTCACGCGCGGCCCAATGTCGTAGCCGAGCGCCACGGCGCGCAGGAAACGCATGCCGTCGGTGCCGAATTGCTCCCCGGTGGCCAGCGCGGCGGGCACAACCGAGCACCCCGGATGCGATTGGGAGAACGAATGCGTGTCATCGGTCTCGTCGGAGTGAGCAAGCATTCCATTCGCAAGCGCGGCCTCGATGGGACCACACACCACATTCGAGCCAACCACGGTCGCAACCTTCTCGCCCTTGTAGACGCGCGCGAACTGGATCGCGAAACGTCCAGGCGGAAGATCGGAACCCGAAACCATCGCCGCCACAGTGTCGAGGATTACATGCTTGGTCTTCTCGACGGCCTCTTGCGGAAGTTTGCGGCTGGCCGCCTCGCTCATATAGGTACTGAGCGTCGTCATGATCTCGCTTGTGGGCGGCGTCACGCTTTCCGCTCTAGTCGGAAATGCTGCGGACGCCAGGACCGCGCCCGCACACTGCAACATTTCGCGCCGCGTGAGGACGATCGCGTTCGTTTCCGGCGGCATCTCGTCGTGCTGATCATCTTGCATGGAGTTTTTCCCCGTCATGTTATGAACGCGGGCTTTAGCCCGCGTTCCGTCAAACCGACACCTCAAGTTGCGGTCTTTATACAACGAGTAGCGAGAAGTCGCAAACCAAATGCGGATACTACTTGATCAGCGTTCGCTGGAGCTCCGGACTGTGGTAAGAGGGACCTGGGATGCCATATTCGCGCTGTTCGCCGCGGAGTCCGATTGTCTCGTTCGGATCAAATCCGTGTTTGCCGTGATATTCCAGCAGAGCAGTGGAAGGCCGCAACCGTACCATTTCATGGAGATACAGAAGAACGCCGCGGCCTTCGGCGGCAATCATTTCCATGGCGCGATCCATCTGTTCGTGGCAGTGGCAGGCAAGCGAGTCGAAGACATGTCCGGTCAGGCAATGCGTCTGAACGCGGACCAGGACGTCTTCGCCGTTTTCGATACTGCCCCGAACCAGGGCGATGTGGCTTTGCTGGTCCAGAATACTTTCAAACACGATCATGCGAAAATTGCCATGGGGCGTCGGTAACGTTGTCTCTCCAACCTTGTGAACAAAACGCTCCGTGCGAAGCCGGTATCGGATGAGATCGGCCACGGTGATCATCTTCAAATTGTGCTGTTCAGCGAATTCGACGAGATCCGGCACGCGCGCCATGGTGCCGTCTTCTTTCATGATTTCGCATATGACGCCGGCCGGCGTGAGCTCGGCGATCCCCGCGAGATCGACGGAGGCTTCGGTCTGCCCGGCGCGCACCAGCACGCCTCCGTCGCATGCGCGAAGCGGAAAAACGTGACCCGGCCGGGCCAGATCGTTGGATTTGGTTTTCGGATCAATGGCGGTCAGGATCGTTTGTGCCCGATCGAACGCGGATATTCCGGTGGAGACATTGCTGCGGGCTTCGATCGACACGCAGAAGGCTGTCCCGTATGGAGACGTATTGCTGTGATCGGAGACCATCAGCGGAATGTGTAACTCGTCCAGCCGCTGGCCGGTCATTGCCAGGCAAATCAAACCGCGGCCATACGTAGCCATGAAATTGATGGCCTCCGGTGTGACCTTCTCGGCGGCGACCATCAAGTCGCCTTCGTTTTCGCGGTCCTCATCATCGACGATGATGACCATCCGGCCTTCCTGAATTTCGCTGATGGCTTCTTCAATCTGTGCGAATGGCATAGGGCTCGATCATTTTCTCCACATACTTGGCCAGGACATCAAACTCGATGTTCACTAGGTCGCCGGGTTTGGCGGTCTTCAGGTTCGTATTCTCGAACGTCTGCGGGATTATTGCGACTGAAAAAACGTTGGGACCTTGAAGGGACGCGACCGTCAGGCTGATCCCGTCCACTGCAATGGAGCCCTTCTCAACGATATAGTGCGATCCGCCTTCGGGATATTCGACCTGGAGATCCCACGCGTCACCCGTGCGGTCAAAGCCGCGGATACGGCCCAGGCCATCCACGTGACCCTGCACGATGTGCCCGCCGAACCGGGAATCGCCGCGCATCGGGCGCTCGAGATTCACAATCGCGCCCTTGCTCAGCCTTCCCAGACTGGTTCGATCGAGAGTCTCCCGCGACATCTCGGCGGAGAAGCTCGTCTCGTTAACGGACCGGGCTGTGAGACATACGCCGTTAACGGCGATGCTGGACCCCACACGGAGATCATCCATTACCGTGCGGCCCTGCACGCGAATGGTGCGGAAATCACCGGCGCCGCTGACCGCGATGATTTCACCGATCTCTTCGATCATCCCTGTGAACATAGGCTGTTAAGACAATATCCGGACCTGCGGTCGTGACGGTCCAGTCTCTCAGCGCGATCGCCTCGGATAAGGCGCCAATGCCTTCCCCGCCGATCGCGGGAATCTCGCGCCCACCGAGAACCCGGGGCGCCACGAAGACGATTATTTTATCAATGATTCCGGCGAGTAGTGCGTTGAAAGCCAGATCTGGCCCGCATTCCAGAAGAAAGCTTTGGATTTCCCGTTTGTAGAGCTCAGCAGCAAGCGCCTCCAGACTGTCGCGAAACAAAAGCGCATCCGTAAAGTTGGTGACGCGTCCGCGGCGGTCGAGGATCACCCGGACGAGCGGCCGGCGGCGGGGAAGTCCGCTACGGTCTGTCAGCCGGGGATTATCGGCGAGGACGGTTCCGCTTCCGGTGATGAGAGCGTCGCACCGGTGGCGGAGGCGGTGAACCTGAGCGCGGGACTCTTCGGATGTGATCCATCGGGATTCTCCGGTTCGTGTTGCAATCTTTCCGTCCAATGTCATGGCTATCTTGAGAATCCCAAACGGACGCTCTTCGGTCTTATACGCAATGAATGCTTCGTTGAGGCGGCGGGCTTCATCTCCGAGGATTCCGCATTGGACCTGGATGCCGGCATTCCGTAGCATCGCAAGCCCACCACCGTTCACTGCAGGGTTAGGATCTTCGATCGCGGCGACGACGCGTTGAACTCCGGCTTCGATCAAGGCCTTCGCGCATGGCGGCGTTCGCCCGTGATGCGAGCATGGCTCAAGAGACGTGTAGACAGTCGCGCCTCGGACCGCATCGCCGGCTTCACCTAAGGCGATCACCTCCGCGTGGTAGAGACCGTCATAAGTATAGAAGGCTTCTGC
>QHXC01000432.1 GCA_003222815.1 Acidobacteriota bacterium
ATTTTTCTTGATGGCGCGGCCACCCCTCCTTTGCCAAGGGGAGTTTTCGCTTCGTATAGGTTCGTCCTGAATTCCTCGACCTCAGGAGCTCTGACCTTAAAGGGGATTTCCGAGCACGCGCCTAGTTCGTGGAAATAATCTTCCCCCCTCCGCCTTTTCCGAGGCGTGGCCCCTTGAAGTCACGCGCCGGCGCGTGATTGAGGTTGGCGACGCGGCGGCCGGTCTCGTAGACCAACTGGCCGATTCGCGCCATCTTTTCAAAATTGATCTTTTCGACCGAGTCGGTCACGCGGTGATAGTCCGGATGTAGAAAGGTGGTAAAGAAGATGATGGGGATGCCTTTCGCCGCGTAGCTGTAATGATCGCTGCGGTAATAAACCCGTTCGGGATCGGTTGGGTCGTTCAACTCGTAGTCGAGCGTCAGAGGTTTGGGCAAAGCGGCATTCGCATCGATCATGATGTTGTGCAGTTCGGTGCTGATGCGATCGGAGCCGACCGGATACACCGTATTCGCTTCCGATTCCTTGTTGTCATGATTGCGTCCGATCATATCCATATTGAGCTGCGCGACGATATTGTCGAGCGGCACGGCCGGATAATCAGCAAAGTATCGGGATCCGTAGAGTCCCCGCTCTTCGCCCGCATGCCAGACGAAGAGGACCGAGCGCTTCGTTTTTGGACCGAGGGCAAATGCGCGTGCAATGCCGATGAGTGTTGTTGTTCCCGATCCATCATCGTCGGCGCCGTTGGAGATGCGATCCGTCGCTCCGTTGGGAAGAACCCCCTGCGTATAGCCGATGTGGTCGTAATGCGCGCCGAAAGCAACATAGGTGTTCTTGAGTTGGTTATCGCGGCCCTCAACGATACCGACAACGTTACGCGTGTATTGCGTGTTGATCACCTGGTAGTCGGCGTCAAAATTGAAGGTCAGCGTAACGCCCTTCAAATGGAAAGTCGGCAGATCCTCCTGTTGTTGGCCCATCGCCTTGAGGTCGGCATATTTGGTGCCGGCTCCACTGAACAGAAATTCCAGAAACTCGTCGCTAGCCGTGACGGTGGGAGTCTGCGGCGAATCGAGTCGCTGTACGGTCGTAAAATCGGGTATCCGGGCAGCCGGGCCTCGTCCGCCCGCCGCCACCGGCAAACCGCCACGTTCGTCAACTCCACCGCCGCGCTGGCCTGCGCCGGGTTCGGGTGGCGGGACGATGGTCGCCGCCGCCCCCATTTCTTCGACCGCAAACGAGGAGCGCTCGCGTAATAACCGCGCGGCCCGTTGCGCATCGGTCCCTTTCGGTCCCCGGGAACCGAGCCACACGACAGCCTTGCCCTTCACATCCAGTCCTTTGTAGTCGTTGTGAGCGGAATCCAGGTTCAGGCCGTATCCGGCGAACTCAACTTGATTCACAGTCACCGTTCGCTTACCGCCAACGTTTCTTGGAAACGTGATGCCCTCGCCGTCCCTGAACGTGCGTGTTTGTCCGCTGACCTCGACGGTCAAGGTCGAGCGGTTGGCGCTCTTGACCCCGAGCACACTAACGCGCTGAAAGTACGTCCCGTGATCACCACCGGGTTTCACCCCGGCCTCTTTCAGCCGATCGGCGATGTAGGCCGCTGCCAGGCCCAGCCCCTCGGAGAATGTAGCCCGCCCTTCAAGATCGTCGGATGAAATGTAGGTCAACCATGCCCGAAGTGCACCCGGTGTGATCGAGGCCGTCCCGCCTTTCGCGGCCTGCCGCGCGGTCACACTTGCGGCCATGGTAAGGACCATGACAGAAAATGCGAGGATTCGCCCCTTCTTCATAATGCGCAAGATAGCAGAAAAGCGAACACAAGGCACAAAAGGCACTAGCCATGTCTTGAAGGTTGTCAGGAAACATTGATGTGGCGACGCTGGAACGCTCCTTCCAGATCCTCCAGCGCATCGCCAATCTCGGTTGCCAACGTTTCGCATTCCGAGCAATTGATAACGTGTTGATAATCACTCTTTGGAAGATCGGAGCCTCCGCAGAGGCATTGCCAGAGACGAATCGGCGCCACGTGTGCTGCGGTGTCGTTTCGCATAAGTTCTTTGACTCCGGCCAGCCGTTTTCGGATGCGACTTGCGTGATGTTCCGTTAAATTGTATTCGCACTATGGCCCCATCCCGAGTCAGGTACACGCTGTTACGCTTTGCTTTCGCTCTGTCGGCTGTGACGTACCTCGACAGGGTATGCATCGCGTCTGCCGCTTCGTCCATCCGAGACGAACTCCATTTGACGGCGGTTGAAATGGGATGGGTCTTCAGCGCCTTTACCCTGGCTTACGCCATCTTCGAAGTGCCGAGCGGCTGGCTCGGCGATACGATCGGGCCCCGAAAGGTGCTCACGCGAATCGTTTTGTGGTGGTCCGCGTTTACGATGGCCACCGGACTGGCGTGGAGTTTTGCATCGCTCCTGACATTTCGATTCTTGTTCGGCGCGGGGGAGGCGGGCGCTTTTCCCAACGCGTCCCGGAGCTTCTCGAGATGGTTCCCGATCAATGAGCGAGGCCGGGCACATGGCATCACTTTTATGGGAACGCGACTCGGCGGGGCTCTGGCTCCGCCGCTTGCCGTCGCGCTCATTGCGGCACTGGGTTGGAGGACGAGCTTTTGGATTTTCGGCTCGCTTGGGCTCATCTGGGCTTTCGGCTGGTGGAAATGGTTTCGTGACGATCCCGCGAACCATCCTTCTGTCAATGCTTCGGAGCTAGAGATCATTCAAAAAGGCCGCGGCGGCCATCCCGATCATCCAAAGCTCGAGTGGCGATCGCTGCTAAACAGAAATCTGTTCTTTATCTGCGCGATGTACTTCGCCTTCGGCTACGGGCTGTACTTCTACCTCACGTGGTTGCCAACCTACCTTCGTGAGGCGCGTGGATTTTCGGCGAGTTCTGCCGGCCTGTTGGCCGGACTGGTACTCCTGGCCGGAGCCGTGACGAGCATGCTGGGCGGGTTGTGGACCGATCATCTGGTGAAACGATTTGGCCTGAAAATCGGACGTTGTGCCGTGGGCGCGATCGCGCTTCCATCCAGCGGCCTGGCGTTGACGGCAGCCGCACTGACGGATAACCCGCTCGCTTCAGCACTCTTGATTGCGCTGGGCGCCGGTTTTGCCGATCTCTGCATCAGCGCTTCCTGGGCAATGTGTCTCGACATCGGCCGCGACTACGCCGGCACGGTTACGGCCTGCATGAACACTTTTGGAAACATCGGCGGTGCGATAGGCCCCGTCGTGATGGGATATTCGGTGGAGTGGCTCGGTTCCTGGAGAGTCCCTTTACTCATCACCGCCCTGATCTACATACTCGGTGGTGTCTTTGCTGTGCTGGTCAATCCCAATAAGCCGTTGATGGGGGCGCAGTAGTACATCACACCGTCAGGATGGCATCAGATCTTGCTGCAAGCATCACATCTATAATATGATGCAATAATGCCGCGAACGACTCTAACTCTGGATGACGATGCACTCTCGGCTGCGCGAGAGTATGCCGATCGGCGGGGTCAAACACTGGGCCAAGCGGTCTCGGAATTGGTGTTGCGGGCGACGAGGCGAGAGTTCCTGACGGAAGACATTGGCGGATTCCACGTCGTTCGGCTCGCCGCCGATTCGCCAAAGGTAACGGTCACCAAAATAAGAGAGCTTGAGGACCAGGCGCCTTGACCGCGGTGTTGCTGGATCTCAATGTTTTTATTGCTCTGGCGTGGCCTGCCCATGAACATCACGTCCCGGCGAGGAACTGGTTTTTGAATCGAAGGCGGTCGAAATGGGCAACATGCCCGATCACGCAGCTTGGTTTTGTTCGCCTTTTAAGCAATCCGACGTTCTCGCCGGACGCGTTGCCCGTGCGGGAAGCCTTGGAACTACTCGTGAAGAATGTTAATGAGTCGTCTCACGAATTCTGGCCCGACCTGTTATCCGTGCCACGTGCACTCAAGCCGCTCATGGGGCAGGTTGAGGGATATCGGCAGTTTACCGGTGCCTATTTGCTTTCTCTTGCAGTTCGACACAAGGCACGGCTGGCCACATTCGATCGGGGGTTGGCCGACTTGGCAACTCGGACGAAAGTAGCGTCGCACATCGAACTGGTTTCCCCTTAGGGCTCGCGCAAAAATAACTTCGCAGAATGCAGGCTCGGGAGGATCTGACCAATGTTCAATTCCCAATGCTCAATTCTCATCTAAAAGGAGAAGCGGCCGCATGTATGCGAGCCCGGCAATCCGACATCCACTTCGGATGAGAATTGAGCATTGGGAATTGAGCATTGGTCAGATCCCCGGTCGGATTCAGGCCAGCGGGTTCTGCCAAGTTATTTTTGCGCGAGCCCTTAGCACATGGACCTGTCCGGAGGCCCTCTATGATCCAAATCTCAAACGCTCTTCTCCTCATACTTTTGGCGGCGGGAACCGCCCTTCCCCAGGCGCAAATGTCCGCTGGAGACATCACAGGTACAGTGACGGACCAGAGCGGCGCAGTCGTGCCGGGTGCGGCCGTTACCGTAACGAATACAGGCACGGGCGGAATCCGCTCGACAGAAACTCTGTCCCTCGGTACTTATCGATTCCTCCTTCTCCCACCCGGAGTCTACGAACTGAAAGTAGAAGCGCCCGGATTCGGCGCACTCACTCGAGCTTCCATTCAGGTGACGGTCGGACAGACGGTGGTCATCGATGCGCAACTAACGCCGGCTTCGGTTCAGCAAGAAGTGGTCGTCCAGACAGACACGCCGATCGTGGAAACCGAGAAAACACAACAGGCGGACACCATCACGGCCGAGCGGATCGTCAACCTGCCGCTCAACAAGCGTAACTTTCTGGACCTCACTCTGCTGACACCAGGAGTGACGGACTCGCGCGGTCTGATCGCCTACACGCTTCCGATGTTGCCGACTTCAGGTCTCTCGTTCATGGGACAGAATTCCCGTTCTAACAACGTTAGCATCGACGGAGTCGACAACAACGACAACAGCGTGGGCGCCGTGCGTTCGACTTTAAGTCAGGAAGCGGTGCAGGAGTTTCAGGTGAACCGCTCAAATTTTTCGGCGGAATTCGGCCGGTCTTCCGGAGGCGTGCTGAATATTGTTTCAAAGTCGGGCACGAACACATGGCATGGCGATATCTTCGGCTTTTTGCGCGATCAGAAATTAGATGCCCGCAACCCATTCGCGTTCGGCGCGAACGGATCTCCGATCGATCCCCCATTTCGGCGGCTTCAAGCGGGTTTCACCCTCGGAGGCCCCATCAAGAAAGACAAGACATTTTTCTTCCTCTCTTACGAAGGCCTGCGCCAGCGTGAATCCAATTTCGTAAGCTTTTTGGAGAACACTCGTTTTTTCCAGCCGACGCCAACCCAGGAGACATTGATCAACGGGCTTGCCTCGAGCCCGGTGGCTGCCCTGCGTGGATTGAGCCCTCTGCTGCGACAGAATCTGACGACGAGCCGCGCCACATTTCCGGATACGGTACGGGTGCTTGAATCCAATAGCGGAGTGTTTCCGTTTCGCAACAACGATAACAATGCGTCGCTACGGCTCGATCACCAGTTGAGGTCTTCGGACCAGATGTTTAGCCGCCTGAGTTTCTCGGACGTCGATACCATTGGCGCGACGCAAGGCGGATTGACCGGTCCTTCCCGCGGCACGAATTATCAAATTCAGGATTACGCGGCCGTCTTTGGTGAAACGCATTTTCTCAATTCCGCAATGGTGAACGAACTTCGGTTCCAGTTTGCGAATCGAGACTTCGGTTCGCTCCCTGCAGATCGATTTGGGCCGGAGATCAATATCAACGGCGTTGCGCTCCTCGGCCGAAGCCTGTACCTGCCGTCTGTCCGAGATGAGAAGCGATACCAATGGGTGGACAATTTCTTGGTCCTGAGCGGACGTCATGATCTCAAGGCCGGCGTCGACATTCAGTATTTGCCCTTCAATACCACCAGCGAAATCTTCCTTGGCGGCCGATTCGTTTTTGGTGAAGGTGTGCCGTTGGCTTTAGTACTCGACAATGCCGTAGGTCCGGGAACCAGTGCCAGTATCGCAGCCGCGCTCACGGCTTCCGGACAGTCCGCGCTGGTTCCATCTCTCTCCTCGACGATCACCGCGCTTCAGGCATACAACTTCGGCCTGCCGCTCCTCTACCAGCAAGGCTTCGGAAATCCGGTCGCCACCTTGGAGAACAAGTTGCTGGGGACCTATTTTCAGGACAATTACCATGCCAGCCGGCGCCTTACTTTGAATCTCGGTCTGCGCTATGACGTGGAATTCCAACCCGCGCCCGTCCATCGGGACTCCAACAATTTCGCGCCGCGTGCCGGGTTTTCATACAGCGTGGCAAATCGCACGGTTGTTCGCGGAGGCTACGGCGTCTACTACGCTCCGATCTTTGAGGCGGTGGCATTCGTTGCGCGGGTTTTGGACGGCACTCAGATCTCTCAAATATTGGTTCCACTCACCGGTCTGCCACAACTCGGCATCTCGACGACTTCAGCACAGATCTGGGGCTTGCTCAAGCAGCAGGGAATTCTTGGGAGCCGTCAGATCGCGGCTTCCGACATCGCAAAACTTGGGCTTCGTCCGGGAACCACGCCGCCCGTGATTAACACCGCACATGGGAACATCGTGAATCCTTACAGCCAACAAGGAAGCTTCGGCATCGAGCGCGAGATTACCCCGAATCTGAGCGTCAACAGCAACTATCTGGTTAGCCGCGGCGTGAAAATCCTGCGTGGACGAAACAACAACCTGCGGCAAGCCGGCACGAATGCCTATGGAACGGTCTTTGCGCCGATCAATCCGGCAATCCTACAAAACAATGTGGTCGAATCATCCGGTGGTTCGATCTACCACGGGATGACGTTGAGCGTTAACAAGCGATACAGCCACAACAACCAGTTCCAGATCTCGTACACGCTATCGAAAGCGATCGATGATACGACCGACTTCATTTCAGATCTCGAACCCGCCAACCAACTCAATCTTCGGAATGAACGCGGTCTTTCATCGTTTGATCAACGGCATCGCCTGGTCGTCAGCAGCGTGCTGAATCTACCATTCGAGCGTGGCACAGGCCTGGGCAACGCCTTGGCGGATGTCACCATCGCTCCGATATTCACATATTCCAGCGGATATCCGTTCAATCTCCTGCTCGGCTTCGATGCAAACCAGGACACGAACTCAAACACAGATCGCCCTCCGCTGGCCGGCCGCAACACCGGCATCGGACCGAATTTCGTGAGTTTCGATCTTCGGGCGGCCAAGGACTTCACGCTTGGGGGCGATAGCCGGCGCATAACAGCGATCTTCGAAGCCTTCAATCTTTTCAATCGCGTGAACTATTCCGGCGTGAACGGAACGACGGGAACAACACCCCTGGCTAACTATCGGGTGAAAGGCCGAAAGGACGCCGGTCCGACAGATCCTCTCGGCTTCACGTCCGCTTTCGATCCCCGCCAGATCCAATTGGCTGTCAAGTTCCGGTTTTAGAGACGAATGTTGAACAAGGGCGTATTCCCCTCCTTGCAAAGGGTAATAATATACTTGGCTAACCAAGTCACGGAGATCAGCAATCAGCAACGCCGGATTCCCAATGTCTAACAGCCATGTGCGATCAGCCAAAGCGATCGCTGGGGCTGTTGCGTATTTTCGTTGGGTATTAGTGATCGGTGATGGCGGATTGCTGACGTTGGGAAGGCTGGTTAGCCAGGTATGTTAGTGCCCTGTCCCAGGAGGGGAATACGCTCCGCCGTCTTCCAATTAAATCACACCTCGTGACCGCCACCGATCCTACCGAGGCCTCGCAAGAGTTATGCCGGCGAGTTCCGCAAGAGCGCCAAGCGTCGTCTGCACGGAATTGAAACCGAAACGAAAGTCTTCCTCTCCGTAATTCTCGTATTTGTCCGTGGGCTGATGATGGTTGGGGTTTGAACCTCTGACAATCTCGATGACCCTTTCGTTTTCGCGCACGCTGACGGATGCGACAAAATCCTGAAACCGTATCGAGTCCGTGCCGGCCATATTGGCACCGATCGTTGCAGGATAGTCCCGGGCGTGCAACCGGTTCGCTGCCTGAAGCGCTGCTGCCAGTTTCTCGGAGTCGGCCGCCATCCTGGAGTTTCTCTGGTACTCAATGTCGATGTCCGCGTTGGGGCTCTGTTTCGGCCCGGGAGGCATGCCGTGGTCGAACATCATCATGTCGTGCTGGATGACGCCAAGCCATTTCGGTTCGGCCGCCGTGCCCTGGAGCGACGCCCGTTCCAGTGCATACCTCCCACTGCCGTCCATCCCGAATTCCTCGTTATTCCAAAAAACAAACCTCACCGAACGATTCGTCTGAACGTCGGACATTCCCAGAACGCGAGCCAATTCCAGCACAACTGCACAGCCGGATCCGTCGTCGTCCGCAGCCTCACCGCCGCCGCGGCCATCCATGTGCGCCGAGACGATGTACATCTCTCCGGGTATGGTTGTCCCGATCTTTGTGGCATAGATATTTTCAAGCGGCCCGCTGCCCGACATGAATCGATACCGCTCGACGTTGCTGTACCCGAAACTCCTGAGTTGTTTCTCAAGCCAGTCGATTGCATCGCGGTTGCGTTGCGTTCCCTGCATTCGATCCCCGAACTGCGTCAGTCCCTTGATGTGCGCTTTGTATTTGTCCAGATCAAGCCGGCCGACGACGGTACGCACCGGATCTGACGGCGCGTTCGCCGTCTGGCCTGAAAGCCCAGCCGCCAGGACAAATGTTCCAAGCAAGAACCGCATAAGTTTTTCCTTTCCTGAATGCACGAAGTAATTCGCCGTCAGCTAACGACTACAACTGGACGTGCGCGACAAATACGCCGAGACGGAATCCAACAATGCGCTTTTTGCTCCAATGCGCTTGGCTATAGGTTCGAGGAAACGTCCGTACTTTTCGAGAGTGGACCGATCGTTCTTCGCAATTGCTTGCTTCACGTCTTCCCGGATGGCCGGCGTGATGACCTCCATACGGCCGACGAAAACGCGTGCGATCTGGGAAGGAGCGGGTTGGATATCCAATGGCAGAATGGCATCGATGGCGCGTCTCGGGACGATGTAGAACAACCGCGTACCTTCTTCAAACCAGGAATCTCGCCACGTTTCGATCATGGCCCGGGCCTCCCGTTGGTAGAGGCCTTGCTCGATAAGAATGCGTCCGAGATCCATGAGCAAGCCTGACCAATTGCTTTGGAGCGATTCCGAGTCCAGCGCGATTTCATTCTGAACGGCGCCTGCAAACTGGTATCGGAGTTTTCCTCCCCTATTCTCAAACAAGATAAGGCCTTCAAGTGCATCCGCGCCGAGGTTTTTCACCAGGATTTGGCCGTCGCCGGTCGCCTTTGCCGATATGGGCAATGGAAAAGTCCCGACGCCGCGATAGAAGAGAAACTTTTCCTTTTGCGATCCTACCTGCAAGGGAGCCGCATCCGTTTGCCGCGCGGCGTAGTAGTGGCTGGTCCCGCGTTCAGCCGGAAAATCCGGCGCCGCATCGGGTGAAATCCGGATGTCTCGCCACTCGATAGAACCGTTCGAGCGCATACCCGACTCTTGGGGATACCACTCGGTGATTTCCATTCGAACCGAGCCAAACAGTCCGCCTTTGAAGCCGCCAAAGCTGTTTACAAAACACGGCAGATCGGTAGGACCTCCGTAAGTCCGCCACGCGATCGCCGTGCCGTCCTCTCCGGCAATCGAAGTGAAGGTGCCCCATTCATGCACCGTCACGCTCACCTGGTCGTTTGCTTTCGGCAAAGCAACTGTAGCGATCGAAAAGAACAAAACAAATGGAAACATACATTGAAGAACTTTTCTGTACATTGTTTTCCTCTCTATTGCCAGAGTTGAGACACAACTTTCTTCCAGGCATCGAGCATCTTCGGATCGAGGGCGACAATGCCGTCATGAGTCACTTCGGGCGGAGGCGGCAAGAGTTGCGCCAGGCGGTCATACGTCAGTCCGCGAGATTGCGGATCCAGACGCGGAAACAGATGCCAAAGCGATAGAGCATCGCGCACGTGCGACTCGCGAAGCACGATTTCAAGCTGCCGTGTGCGTTCCGGTCCTTCTGCCAGAGAATCCACCTTGTCGAGTGCTGACTGAAGCTCCGCGGATGAATCTTCAAAGAACGGCGTGCCCGGACCGGCGCCGGGACGTGTACGGCAAAATGCCCCGGCAGGAACGATGGTTTCGCGGAGGCCCCGTTCGAGAGCGACCAGGCCCAGTGTGACGTGCAACATGCTGCTGCCATCCGCTTCGACCTTCAGCGTGTATTTGCAGCCGAGATCGACGGCGGTCGCCGACGGGGTTTCCACGATGAACAAACGTGGTGGCGCCCAGGTGATCGCTTCCAGCTTACCCCGATCGAGCGCGATCCGATGCTGGTCGGACTGCGTCACCAGCAGGCGTATCCTCGTATTGTGATCGATCGTCAGCTGGCCAATGTTTGCCATTTTTATTTCCGCCTGCGAGGACGAGTCCGTCTGAAGTACTTCCCCCGGCCGGAGGCGTTGGGTCCCGCGTACTCCTTTAACTTCCCACGAGGGGCCGTCCGGACCATTGCTCCGAGTGAAAAGCAGCAAAAGCGCTGTCAGAATGGCCAGACTTGCCAAAGCGACTTGCGGAATCCATCGTCGCCGAACGGAGACATGCCGGGATTCGTGAACCTCACTCCATGCCGAGCGGGGCGCCTCCAAGACTGGCAGGAGCGACGCCAGACGTGCTCCAAACCGTATTTCTTCGTGAACCGTACGGCATTTCGAGCATGTTCGCAGGTGCGTTTCGATACGCAGCCTCTCGCCGGCGGATAATTCCTGATGGTGGTACGCGGAAAGATACCTGGTGACGTGTTTTCCAAACATCCTATTCTCCCGATGCGAAAGCGCCGCGAAGATGCGATAACTTCCGAGCCAGAATTCGATGCGCCCGATTGAGGCGCGACGCCACCGTGCCTTTGCTGCAACCCAAAGCAGCAGCGATTTCGTCATAAGAAAGATCGTCGAAATACTTGAGCAAGACCGCCATGCGTAACTTGGGTTTCATAGCAACAATGACCTTCCGCACCGACATCTCCAGCTCGCGCTGAATGTAGCGATCCTCAATGGACTTTTGCCGCTCGGGCACGTCCAATTCACCCGAAGTCCCGAAAGACAGGAACCGCCGAAGCGCCCGTTTTCGATCCAGGCAAGTATTGGTCACCAGGCGATAAAGCCATGTGGAAAATTCCGACCGGTTCTGAAACTGTGAAATGGTCGTCATCAGCTTGAGAAAGACTTCTTGAGTGACGTCCTTGGCCGTCGCTTCATTCCCATCGAAGAAACAAAGTGCGATGGAATACACGCGATCCTTGTACCCCTGAAA
>QHXC01000433.1 GCA_003222815.1 Acidobacteriota bacterium
AGATCCACGCCCAAGGCCGATGCCCTGGCGATCCACTCACGCACGCGGCCATCGTCGAGCGCCGGCATATCTCTGCGACGGAACAAAGCCGTAAGGCTGTCGGCCAGCCTTTGGCGCAATTCCGGCTCGTCCAGCGCGCGTTCCGCGACCTTGAGAAAATCGCTCACCATGGTCTCCGTGCGTGCAAGCGATTCCAGGTCCAATTCCGGCCCTGTTGCGATGCGCACCGATTCGGCCACAACGACCGACTGCAGTACCTCGCACAATTCTTCATTCATTTCATCGCGCTGAAGGTCACGGTGCAGGACACCGTTTCCTCGAATCGTGCAGCGGACAACCGTGGGACCATCAAACCCGGCCGACGCGTTTCGTGCTTCGCGGAGCATCGAATCGACGAGTTGATCCATATCGGCACAATCGCGAATGGACAGTTCGATATGAGCCCATCGCACGACGCTCGTATCCACAAACTCAAGATGCGCCCGCCCGTGTGTGTCCACGTCGACCTGATAGCAGCCGCGCGGACCGCTTTCCCGCGGATTGCGTCCCTGCGTGTTTCCGGGATAAACAACCATGGCTGGTTCTTTTGCAAGTATCGACCGCGTGTGCACGTGCCCCAGGGCCCAGTAGTTGAATCCCGCGGTAACTAGATCTTCGACTGTGGCGGGCGCATAATCGGCGTGGCCGGCCTGATGCCCAATGTTGGCGTGCAATACAGCAATCGAATACGGCGCATCGGGGGGCGCCGTGAAAGACGACGCCAGATTGTCCGTCACGCGCTCACGGGTGTAACTGACGCCCACTATTTGCGCAACTTCACGCCCAAACCTTAGGAAACGTTCTGTGTCGGTCCGGCCCCCAAAAGTCATAACGTTGGCGGGAAGCTGAAAGCTGCTTCCCCAACCGTTGAGCGGATCATGATTTCCGTGGACGATGAAGACCGGAATATTCCGCTCGGCCAACCGTTCCATCTGCTTTCGAAACGCCACGAGCGCCCGCAGGCTCCGATCTTTCGAGTCATAAAGGTCCCCGGCAATAATCAGGAAATCCGCTTTGGCCCCAATCGTGTGCCCAACTACTCTTTCCAACGCCCCAAGCGTTGCCGATTGCAACCGGTCCTTCAGCGCCGGCCTCGCGTCAGCAGAGCCTCGAAAAGGACTATGCAGATTAAGGTCCGCCGCATGCACGAATCGTAAATGCTCCATGATGCGCTTTTTTAGGACGGATACCGGTCAGATCAGGTCTATTCCACGGTCCGATGAAGGGTTTATTGTCTGGCGGCGACCCTACCCGATTTCCCGTAGACAGGGACATGTCCAGGTTCTACCTTCAGGGATTGTCCATCTTGAGAGCAGGGAGGCTTTGTAAATGATTCGTTTTGCACTCATGGCCATTTTGGCCTTTTCAGCGGTTGCCCAGGCCCAGGCGCCCGGACGGGATGACAGCAGACATATTGTGACGTTCCGCCAGGGAACGCCACAAGGTGAAAGAGCCAACGCTGTCCAGCGCGCCGGAGGAAAATTGCGGTTCAATTACTCGACTGTAGATGCCGTGGCGATTAGCTCCGCAACCCCGAGCGTGCTGGCAGGGCTAGGGCTTGAGCCGTCGGTTTTGAATATCGTTCCCGATCGCGAGTTTCACGCCATTCAAGGCGCCACCAATAAGGAGTCAAGCGCGTTGGAGTGCCCACGAGCACCTCCAATGGAATGGGTGTCGGCGTTGCCATCGTGGACACGGGCATTGATTTGGCCAATGCGGACCTTGCGCCCTCTTCGCTCAGGTTCAACATATACGGAACGTCTTGCCAGGACGACAACGGCCATGGAACTCACGTCTCCGGGATCGTGGCGGCACTTGACAACGCGATAGATGTGGTTGGTGTTGCGCCGGCAGCGACACTGTATTGTGTGAAGGTGCTCGACTCAACAGGAAGTGGGTTTGACTCCGATATCATCGCAGGTCTGGAATTCGTTTTAGCGAATGCCGCCACAGCTAAGCCACCAATTCGCGTCGTCAACATGAGTCTCGGGCGAGATGGATCCGTGAATGACAATCCTACACTCCGCACGACAGTAAAGAACCTGTACAACGCCGGCATTACGGTGGTTGTCGCGGCCGGAAACAACGCTTCAAAAGAAGTCAAGGACATGGTCCCCGCGTCCTTTCCCGAAGTCTTGGCCGTGGCCGCCACAACTGCTGCTGACGGGACTAAGTCGTGCAGACGGTACTCCGGTGTGATCAAAGCCGACACTGCATCGTACCTCACCACCGACGGTGCGTACCAAGTGCTGGACAGCACCGTCGGTCGCCAGGGTGTGACGATCTCCGAACCCGGTGAAGATCAGGAAAACATCAGTAAGGGTTGCTTCATCTCCTCCGTCGGCATTCTTTCCAGCAGACTCATCCTTGGCCCAGAAAACATCCGGTTCACACTACGCACCACAGCGCAGGGGCTTCTCAACGCTCCGCTCGATTCCCCCACTTCAAGCTATAGTTTCGACGGCGAACGAGAAGGAATAGCGAAAGCGCCGTAAGGTGAAGGGAAGAGTTTAGCCGCGAATTGCGCGAATTACACGGATGGCCTATTGGTGTAATTCGCGCAATTCGCGGCCGAAAAACTCTTTTCAGCGCATCCCAGCAAGCCTGAGTTAACCTGAGCGGGGAGATCTGGTGTGAAAATACTGGTTCTATTGCGGCACGGCGAAAGCATTTGGAATAAGGAAAATCGGTTCACCGGTTGGACCGATGTCGATCTGAGCCCCAAAGGCATCAATGAAGCCCGAGCGGCGGGAAGCCAGATGCTCCGTGATGGGTACGTTTTCGACGTCGCATATACATCGGTTCTGAAGCGGGCTATTCGAACGTTGTGGCTTGCGCTGGACGAAATGGATTTGATGTGGATCCCCGTCTTCAAGTCATGGCGTCTTAACGAACGACACTATGGCGCCCTCCAGGGCCTGAACAAACGGGAGACGGTCGAGCGCCACGGTGAGGAGCAGGTGAAACTATGGCGCCGCAGTTATGACATCCAGCCTCCCGCGCTCGCTCCTGACGATCCGCGCGCGCCGTATCACGATCCTCGTTACAGAGAATGCTCTCCAAACGAGATCCCTTTAACGGAGTGCCTTAAGGATACCGTCGATCGGGTCCTGCCCTACTGGAACCAAACGATCGCTCCGGCTATTCGAACCGGACGGCGCGTCCTGATTGCATCCCATGGAAACAGCCTGCGGGCATTGGTCAAGCATTTGGATAAGATCTCGGACGAGAAAATCGTGGGCCTGAATATTCCGACAGGCATCCCCCTGGTCTACGAGCTTCACGATGATCTGACGCCCATTCGGAATTTCTATCTCGGAGACCCGGCGGCTGTGGAACGCGCCGCGCAGGCAGTTGCGGACCAGACTAAAGCAAAGGATTAGACGGCATGCAACTGACACCCGATTCGGCCGAGCGGCTGGCAAAGCTTGTCGAACAACTTAAGATTCGAAATGTGCGGCGGCACATTTTCTTGTGCGCGGATCAAACGAAACCCGTATGCGCGCCAAAGGAAGAAGGCCTGGCATCGTGGGAGTACTTGAAGAAGCGGCTCGAAGAACTCGGATTGACAAAAGCGGACAACGCCGTTTACCGCACGAAAGCAAATTGCCTGCGCATTTGCCAACAGGGTCCCATTGCGGTCGTCTATCCCGACGGAACGTGGTACCACTCCGTCACGCCGGAAGTGCTCGAGCGCATTATTCAAGAACATCTCATCGAAGGCCACCCGGTGAAGCAATTCATCCTCGCGGAGAACCCTCTGTGAGCCGGCGCGGCCCTACGCCGCTTCCACTACAGACCGGCTTGTCTGATGCTGCCGCAGAACTTCGGCTGCAATCTTCTTGCTCAGATAGACTTTCGATTCGCGGTTGTTTCTCAGGTGTCTCTGGAATTTGATGACATCGAAATTGAGGTGGTCCAGGGTCGCGCGCATTCCATAGAACCTGTTCTTCGTTTTGACGACTAGTTCGTGGTATCCGCGCGCGTGCGCCCACTCTTCCTGCTGTTCCGTCAGCGCACGATAGCGCCCCTGGCCGCGCCACTCCGTGCGCGTTCCTCCAATCCAGCTATAAAAGATCTTTCTGTTCTCGAACTCGACAACGTCGCGCACCTGGCCCACAAGATCGGAAAGCTTAAGGTTCGTTTCTTGTGCTCTCAGTTCATGACCGATTTTGTAAGCAACCGGGATCAGAACGGCATCATCATCGCCCGATGGCGCCATCGACAAAAGGATCAGATGCTCGCGATCTTTCAAACGGCCGATGATCTCTTCGGCGGTCTTCTTTCCCTTGAACTCCGTGAAACACTCCTCAATGTACTGAACTTCGAGCGCACCCTGCTCAAGCTTGTATTGGCGGATGATGTGTTCCATTCAGTTAGATAATAGCTATAAAAAGGTGCCGTACACACCGACATTTCAGGGAAAAGATGTTCCGGACGTTGCCATCACCTGCGACCAACTATGGTTGTGGCTTCAGCTTTTCATAGAATATCGAAACGGACCGGGTGGGAAGCGTGAATGGAATTGCCGAACCGTGCGTGGTAATCACGCGCAGACGCGCTTCACGGCCCTGGCGCGAAACTTCCTCCACGTCCGTGATGTTGCGATAAACGGTCTTGCGGATCGAAAGCCCGGTTCTGCCTGTTGTCACGATATATTCCGGATACACTCCGCAGAATTGCCTCAGAATCAAAACCAACCCGAAAATATAGGCGAGGCCGGCTATCACGAATTGCATCATCACGGCCGAAGGATTGGAGCCACGAACAAAGTACGCGCTTCGAATGAAAACAGTGATGCAGGCAGTAATTGCGCCGATCAAAGCGTAGTCCATTATGGTCGGCCATCGACGATGGGAAAGCGCCAAAGGCTTGGGAAGCTGCAGCATGATCTTGAGGATAAACGTGAAGGGGATTGTCACAACCAACACTGCGAACAGCAGAGATGTGAGCAAGCTGGACATGTAGTGATGCTTAGGGCTCGCGCAAAAATAAGCGGCAGTATCCACTGCTCCGCATCAGACCCAGGGTCTGACCAATGTTCAATTCCCAATGCGCAATTCTCAGCCGAAGTGGATGTCGGATTCCGAGTCGTTCGCCCGATCGTGCGGCCCTCCCTCTGTTCGGATAAGAATTGAGCATTGGGAATTGAACATTGGTCAGATCCCGATCGGGCATTCCGCCAAGTTATTTTTTGCGCAAGCCCTTAGCCGGGGCTAAACAGCTTCTCACAAAGGCCAGCATCGCGCCCGGAATCCGCACTCGACGCGGTCACAGTATGCACGCTCGGCGGCCGGCCAATCATTCTTTTCAATTGCCATCCGATAGTTTGACATTAGGGTGCGCAGACGCTCATCCGCTTCGGCAAAGGTGTATTCACGCCGAACGATCTTCATCGGCGATTTCAAATACCAAAGCTCGCCGACTGCGCTTTGCGTCCCAAAGGCCTTCATCAATGCCAGGGAGTACGCCGTCATCTGGATCTCATAATTCGCTTCGACACCTCCACGCCATGTCGCGTACTTATAGTCGACAACTCGCGGCACATCGCCCGGAACGACGAGGTCCATCCGGCCGCGGATCCAACAATCTCTTTCATCGACCCTGAGGTGCATGATAAAGGGCATCTCGCGTTCGGGTGTTGCCGACGCCAAATCTCGCCAGTCGGAAGATTCGAACACGAGGCCCAGGTCCTCAAGCCCCGCCGATGCCAGTGCTGCGAACGTGGGCACAACCCCACTCTCCAGCATTTTGTGGGCGACCGATCCAAGGCGCATCTTTTGCGCCTCGCCTGTCGGTTCCCTTCCCGGCTCGGACATTCCGAGCAGGCGAGTCCACTGAAAATATCGAAAGCATCCGTCGAGCGATAACAGATCGGAGGGCGTCATTTCCATACTCGAAATCACGCGGGGCGTTCGGACCAGGGGCATCTCCGGCTCGCCGATCAAAATCGAGCCTGTGCTGAATTCCAGTTGCTCGGGAACATTCAGTTGAGATGCAGGGACCAGCTTCGCCGAGAAACCTTTGAACTTTACCGTCTGTGCCCTGCCTTCGCGCGCCTTTTCGATCGCATCCGGCTGCGCGTTTTCGAAAACCTGGGACACCCATTGCAACCATGGACCGCTCTGCCGTGAAAAGCCCTCGCCCAGCACTAGCATTTTGCGAGCGCGAGTGACGGCCACATAAAGCAGCCGTTTTTCTTCTTCGTATTGCTGATCGTCTTCCAATTCCCTCGCTTCGAGAATCAATGCGTGCGGCAGCGGCTTTCGGTGCAGACCATAGGCGGCACCAGCGAGAATCCCCCATCGATCACTGAAAAAAGTTCGGCCGTTAGCGCCTCGGCCGGTCCTGGCAGCCAGATCCGGAATGATCACGATGTCGAATTCGAGCCCTTTGGCCTGGTGCACCGTAAGGACGCGCACCACCTCGTCTTCCTGGCCAAGAGTCTGCGCTTCCGGCTCGCGCACGCTCGCGTCGTGAGCGCGATCGTGCAGATAACGAACGACGTCGTCCAGCGCCGTGGTTCCCTGCCGCGCGAGCTCGCGCGTGATTTCGATCAACTTTCCGATGTTAGCCACGCGTTGACGGCCGTTTCTCTGGGCCATCATGACGACATCAAAGTTGGTTTTCCGAATCACATCCTGAAGGATCTCGGCTGCAGTGGCCGTGTCCCTTCTTCCGACCCAATACGCCAGGATCTGCTCGTAGCCGCGGGCTTCATGCCCCCGCGCGCCCGTGCAAGGCGCGGCGACGAGCTCGTTGAAAGTCACCCCCACAAGCGAAGAGGTAAGGACCGTCGCGCGTAGCAGGTCATCCTCCGGGTGGAGAACCAGCTCCAGGAAGGCGATCAGATCCGACACTTCAGACTTCTGATAGAATGCCGCTCCTTGCACGACGTACACCGGAATGTCGTGCGATTCCAGCGCGCTCAGATAGATTTCCACGTTGGTCATCGCCCGCAAGAGCAC
The DNA here is from genome assembly GCA_003222815.1 of Acidobacteriota bacterium. Classification (GTDB taxonomy): domain Bacteria; phylum Acidobacteriota; class Terriglobia; order 20CM-2-55-15; family 20CM-2-55-15; genus 20CM-2-55-15. The sequence goes on from QHXC01000433.1 coordinate 7,008, forward strand.
GGCGACTTCCTTCCACGAGCGTATCGTTTCCGACGACTTCCATTGTTTCAGTAAGCGTGCGACCGCTTCGGCCTCCATCTCGCGGCCCTGTAGCGCTCTCGCACCGGATTCGGCCGCGATATAGGTGATACCCAGGAATGAGGAATCCGATTTCGGTTTGAGAAGATCCGCTTCTTTGAAGCCAATTCGATAGGAGAGATCGACGGTCTCATTCCGGATATCGGCCTTCCCGCGGCCGTCCATCATCATTTGCGACAACCGATTCGCAAACTCCGCGATCGGCGGCGCAGAGCGGTAATTGTCCTGAAGGTGCTCGATCACGCCGCCTTCAGCCAGGATCCGTTGAACCATCCGAAAAAAGACCGTCACGCGCGCGCGCCGGAAACGGTAGATCGATTGTTTAGGATCGCCGACGATCATCAACTTCCGTGGAGCAAAGCGGCCGGCAGTCTCCGGATCTTCGGCAAGCAGCGAGATGATCTCGGCTTGCACCTCGTCTGTGTCCTGGAATTCGTC